>DATMYJ010000032.1:0-17120 GCA_035561015.1 Desulfitobacteriaceae bacterium
CTCTTTCAGCAAAGCGAATCTTTCCGTAGGAAAGCATACTATCACTGCCTCGGTCACAGACAGCGGCGGGCTTAGCGGTTCGGCTCAGGTGACCATCACCGTGACACCGTTACAATCGGCCTATACTTTCAGTCCCAATGCCGATGCCAAAGTGATCAGCAGTACGGCCTCCACCAATTACGGCACGTCGAATAAATTGGAAGAGCGCGTAAGCAAAGACACGCGCCGTGGCTACCTGAAGTTTGACGTTAGCGGACTGAGCGGCACCGTCAAAAGTGCCAAGATGCGGGTTTATTGCCTCAGAACTTTCCGTGGGGGTGATTCCGCCTATCTGGTATCGAATAATTATCAAGGAACCACTAATCCCTGGACTGAAAGAGGTTTGAACTGGAATAATGCTCCGAGCCTGCCCAGTACGTATTTGAGCCATGTAGCCCCGGTGACTGCGAATACCTGGGTGGAGTTCGATGTGACGGCAGCGGTTACGGGCAATGGAGTGTACAGTTTTGCCTTGGCGCACAATGCCGCTACCCTCACCTACTACAATACCAAGGAGGCTGCCCAGAACCGGCCGGTGCTGGTGATCGAAACGCTGTAAGGGTCCTTCTTTAAGAGTCCTTCCTTATAGAGTATTAGCTAGGGAGCATAGCCCTGTCCAAGTTGTTGTCTGTAAAACACCTCCGCTAGCTATAAATGGTACAGAAGATATTGAACTGAACCAGCAAAACGGACATTGTTGGAAATACCCCCAGTCGTAGGATAATAAACCAGGATTGGGGGTATCGTTATGGCGGGAGAAAAGGGAAAAGGAGGAAAACGATAACAAAGAAAGAGGATAAAAAAGAAGCGGACGGCTGCCGCAGTCTCAGAGAGATGGATTATAATATTGTGTCTGACCGGCAGGGGTGATTGAATAAAGCTGCTTGCCAGAATATAAGTTTAAATAATAAAATAATATGATACAGATTAAATGCTTGACATAGGAAATTGCGAGGTGAATCATTATGTATACCATTTTAGTTTCCGGAGGAGCAGACCAGGTGGTGATTCATTTTGCCGCGCGCAGTCTGGAAGGGTTATCAGGGGCAGCAGGGCTATCAATATGAGCAAAAGAAGAAAACTGCTTATTCTGCTTTCCTGGACGGCGGTTCTGCTTTGGCTGGGGCTTATTTTCAGACTTTCTTCTCAGGCGGCAGACCAATCCGGGGCCTTAAGCACAGGGCTCACCCAAATTATCGTTGGAATGCTGGTAACGCTTGCTCCTGAATCGAATTTTGACATCAGCCAGTTTGACCATCTGGTCCGGAAGTATGCCCATTTTACGGCCTATCTGGTGCTCAGTGTCCTGGTGATCAATGCCAAGAGAAGAAGCGGGCTGAAAGGCTGGAAATGGTTATTTCTGGCTCTGGCTTTTTGTCTCCTCTATGCCGTCAGTGATGAGATCCACCAGCTCTACGTTCCCGGCCGGAGCGGGCAGATCCGCGATATCCTGATTGACGGCTGCGGTGTGCTGGTAGGCAGTATCATCTACAAGTCAGGCAGTTTTTTAAGAGCCAGACGGCCGCAGGCAGCCGTTCGGAAAACATAGGATTAGAGGCAGCAAGAAGGAATTAGCAAATATTTGGAGAAATAATCTGGAAGAAAACTGAATCCTGCCCAGGAAGTTTATAGGAGTCCAAGACGGGGGTGAAGGCAGTGGAGGTCCTGATGGAAGGGAAGAATATCCGCAAGCGTTTCATTACCGGTGAAGTTGAAGTAGAGGTCTTGAAGGGGATCGATTTCCAGGTCTTCAAGGGAGAATTTATTGTCCTCTTGGGGCAGAGCGGCTCCGGCAAAACGACCCTGCTCAATATCATTGGCGGCATGACCCAGGCCTCAGACGGTGAGCTGTACTACAAAGGGCAGCCCCTGCACAAAATGGATGATCATGGCCTGACTCTCTATCGACGCGACGAAGTGGGCTTTGTCTTTCAGAACTATAATCTGATCTCCAATCTGACAGCTGCGGAGAATATCAGGCTGGTCCGGGAGATAGCCCGGGAACCCTTTACCGTGGAAGAGGTCCTGCGCGAAGTGGGCCTGGAAGACTGGGCCAATCATTTTCCCTCCCAGATGTCCAGCGGCCAGCAGCAGCGGGTAGCCATTGCCCGGGCCATTGTCAAAAATCCTGACTTGCTGCTCTGTGATGAACCGACGGGGGCTTTGGATATCAAAACTGGTATCCAGGTATTAAACGCCCTGCAAAAACTGCACCATGAATACCACAAGACTGTGATGGTAATTACCCATAATGCCGAGATTGCCAAGATGGCTGACAGGGTGTTCTATCTCAAAGACGGTATGCTCGATCATATCACAGTGGTAGAGCACCCTCTGGCGCCGGAGGAGATATCATGGTAGTGCTGAGAAGAAAAACCTGGCGGGATATCAGAGAAAATATCGGAGTTTATCTGGCCTGTATCCTGGTTATTGCTATCGGTTTGTTAATTTTTACGGCGATGTCGGTCATGATGGAGAGTCTGGAACGAGCCCAACAGAATTTTTACCGGGAAGCTAATTTCGCTGACGGCTTTGTCAAACTGACCGGCTATCCGGAAAGCAAGATCAATTCCCTGACCTATGTGCCCGGTATCAGACAGGTGGAAGGGCGGATCGTCAAGGATGTCCGCCTTCTGGATCAGAATCAGGACTCCAACCGTTATTTGCGCATGGTTTCCCAGGATATGACCAATCCGCCGCAAATCAATAAGCTTCACCTTCTAAGCGGACGCCTGCCCGCAGACAGTAAGCCGGAGATCATGGTGGATCCTCAGTTTATGGCTGCCAATCACCTGGCTCTGGGCGACAGTGTAACGACCATTATTGAAGGCAATCAGGCCGTCTTTTATATTACCGGAACTGCGCAGAGTGCGGAATATATCTATGTGATGAGGACAGCGCAGGAGCTTTTCCCCTCCCCGAAAGATTTCGGGATCGCCTATATTCCTTTAAATTCCCTCAAAGCCCTGGTTAAGGAAAAGGGACAGGTCAATGATCTGGTCTTTACTCTCAGCAGCGGGACCGACTTTGAGAGTGTCAAGGAAAGCCTGCAAAGTGAGCTGAAACCCTACGGCCTGCAGAGTATCATAGCCCGCAAGGATCAGACCAGCCACGCAATTTTGGATGCCGAGATCACTCAAAACAAGAATATGTCCAAAGTTCTGCCCCTGGTATTTTTGGGAGTGGCTGCTATTATCCTCTATACCATGCTGAAACGGCTGATTGAGGCTCAGCGGGGGATTATCGGCACCCTGAAGGCTTTTGGTTTCAGCAATAGGGAGATTATCGGCCATTATCTCTTTTATCCCGCCCTGATCGGAATTCTGGGGGGGCTGCTGGGAGGATTGACCGGAATTGCCCTTTCTTTTCCTTTTACTATTTTATATAATCAATTTTTTGTTCTCCCCAATTTGAAGAGTCAGTTTTCGCTCAAATACCTGCTCATTGGCCTAGCTCTGTCTTTGAGCTTTAGTCTTTTCAGCGGTATCCGGGCCAGCCTGGAGATCATCCGGCTGGAACCGGCGGAAGCCATGCGCCCTCCGGCCCCGCCCCAAGCAGGTAAAATTCTGATCGAGAGAATCCAGCTGTTTTGGCAGCTGCTGACGGCTCAGGCCCAGATGGGCATTCGCAATGCCTTTCGGATCAAGGTCCGCAGCCTGTTCAATATCATTGGGATCGCTGTGGTTTTCAGCCTGATGACCATCTCCTGGTCGATGCAGAATATGATGGCTTTGTTGACTACGGTGCAATTGGAAGAAGTTCAGAAATATGACCTCAAGTTTCAGTTGAGCCGGCTGTCTGCTGCTTCTCCGGTCAGACTGGATCTGAGTCATGAAGCCGGAGTGAGCGCAGTCGAACCCCTGCTGGAGGCCCCGGCGACCCTGCGCAATGGCTGGCGGAAAAAGGAAGTCGTGATCATGGGTCTGGTCAAAGACAGCTCGCTCTACAATATCCTGGATAAAAACCGCCGGCGGGTGGAGGTTCCTGCCAACGGCGTTCTGCTCTCCGCACAGCTGGCCAAGGCTCTGCAGGTTAAGGCGGGAGATCTGATTGAGGTGGAAAGTCCCCTGCGCCGGGATACCCTGGAGGATAAGAAGGTACAGCTCTTAGTCCAGGGTGTGGTTCCCCAGTATATCGGCTCCAATGCTTTTATGGAGGATAAGAACCTGCAGGCTTTTCTCCGCCAGGGTGAAATCAGCACTTCCCTGCTGGTTAAGATCAAGCAGTCTGAGGTGGCCAGGATCACCAGCAAATACCGCAATGCCGATAATGTGGCCACGATTGAATCCATCAGTGACTCCAGCAAAATGATCAAGGAACTGATGGATTCCTATAACTATGTTACCTGGCTCTATGCTGTGCTGGGGGGGATCACCGGTTTTGCCCTGATTTTCAATTCCAGTATCATTATCCTTTCGGAACGCAAACGGGAACTGGCTGCCCTGCGGGTGTTGGGCATGACACCGCGGGAAGTTCTGCGGGTGATTACCTCGGAACAGTGGACCTTGTACGTCCTGGGCGTCCTCTTGGGTATACCCTTGGCCTATGCTATGGAATACGGCTTAGCTCAGGCATTAAGCGGGGACTTGTACTCCCTGCCTTCAGAACTGCCGCCCATAGCTTTGCTGGGGGCGGCAATCGGGACAGCCTGTTCGGTTCTTCTGGCCCAATACCGGGCCTATTACCGGATCAAGAGCTTGCCTTATGTGGAAATCCTGGCAACCAGAGATTAGGATAGGGGGATGAGAAATGACAGCTTTATCCAAATTAAAAGGTTTCAAATTAAGCAAATTCAAACAGCGCCGCTATCTGCTGGTGGGTGTCCTGGTCTTGCTTGTTTTGGTCGCTGTCGCCTATTACCTGACCAGGCCCCTGGCAGCCGGGGTGTTTACAGTTGCTGTCCAAGATTTCAGCAAAGGCTTTACTGAAGAAGGGGCGGTGATTGCCGCCCAGGAATGGTTGGTATTCAATCCTTTTGAGGGTAAAATCCTGAGTCTTAAGGTAAAAAACGGCGACCAGGTCACAAAGGGGCAGGCCCTGTTGGAGATGGACAGAGCTGATCTGAACTTTCAGCTCCAGGGTCTGCAAACCCAGCTGCAGGGTTTGGAAAGCCAGCGTATCCAGTTATCCGGCACTTATTTGGGGGCTCAGGCTGCCCAGCAAAGTTTGTCCATCGAGCAGGCGGCCAAAGACCTGGAGACTCAGAAAGTGAATCTGACGCGGATGCAGGCTCTTTATGAGGCCGGCGCTCTATCCCTGGTGCAGTACGAAGAAGCCCAGAGTGCAGTCCAAAAGCTGGAAAATATCCTGGCCCAGCAAAAAGAGGGGCTCACGCTCATTAATAACCAGCAGCAAACTTCCCAGAATGTCCAGCAGTCTTATGTCAACCAGAAAAAAGCTGTCCAAGCCCAGATCAACTACCTGCAGGACAAAATCGCCAAGGCTGCCGTTGTGGCTCAGATGGATGGAATTGTTAAAGATCTGACCCTGAAGGAAGGCCAGGTTCTTCCTCCCGGTCAGCAGGTTATGACTGTTTATGCCGGCGGCTATAAGCTGGAAAGCTATGTGCTGGCTAGTGATGCCCTGGAAATAAAAGCCGGTAATGCGGTCAAAATCATCCAGGCAACCGGCAGCGGCAATATCAGCTTAAGCGGGCAGGTAGAGGCGATCGATGTCTCGGCTGTGGAGAGGCTTTCCCCCCTGGGCCTGAAGGAAAACCGGGTCAAGGTCACGATTGCCTTCACAGCTGATTCCCCAGTTGTCCTGGGCAGTGATCTCGATGTTCAGTATACTACTGTCACCGTGCCCGGGCAGCTGCTGGTCCCGAAAACAGCGCTCTTTTCCTGGCAGGATGGCGAGGCTGTCTGGAGCGTGCAGCAAGGCCGGGCCAAAATCCAGCCGGTAAAAAAAGGGCTGGAAAATGACAGTCAGGTTATTATTGAAGAAGGTTTGGCCGAGGGCGATACTGTTATTCAGGATCCCAACCTGACCGGTCTGAAAGAAGGGATCAGTATCAAAGCCTTGTCTTGAAAGTTGCCGATTGCAGGCATTTTTGAGATACTGTTAATATAAATCTCCGGGAAAACAAGGGAGGCTTAATTTTGTTACAGCAAGTCAGAAGAATTTTTGTGGAAAAAAGAAAGGGCTTTGATATCGAAGCCCAGGGCCTGTTGGCCGATCTGCGGGAAAATCTGGGTATCGGGGGCTTGAACAATGTGCGGGTCCTCAGCCGTTACGATATCACCGGGATTTCTGATGAAGAATATGCCCAGTCCCGCCATATTATTTTCGCCGAACCACCGGTGGATCTGGTCTATGAGGAAGAATTCAGCGCCGACCCTGGGGATCGGGTTTTTGCTGTAGAATATCTGCCGGGGCAGTACGATCAGAGAGCTGATTCAGCTGCCCAGTGTGTCCAGATCCTGACCCAGAAAGAACGCCCGCAGATCCTGACCGCCAAACTGCTGGTGCTGCAGGGGGCGGTCTCGGCTGAGGAACTGGCTAAAGTCAAGGATTACTGCATTAATCCGGTGGAGGCGCGGGAAGCTTCTCTGGCCAAGCCGGATAGTCTGGAGCCGGAGGCAGTCATTCCTGAAGATGTGGCCCTGATCAGGGGTTTCGGCCAGATGACCGTGGCCGAACTGGAGCAGTTTTGGGCTGATTCAGGTCTGGCCATGAGCCTGGAGGATCTGCAGTTTTGCCAGGCTTATTTTCGGGATGAGGAAAAAAGGGATCCCTCGCTGACAGAAATCAAGGTTATCGATACCTACTGGTCCGATCATTGCCGCCATACCACTTTTCAGACTAAAATCGAAAAAGTGGCTGTGGAAGACGGGCCTTTTGCCCTGGCGATCAATAATGCTTACCAAGCCTACCTGGAATCAAGGACTTATGTTTACGCTGACAAAATAGAAGACAGGGATATCTGTCTGATGGATATAGCCCTGATGGGCATGAAGGAACTAAAGAAAAAAGGACTGCTGGCTGATCTGGATGAGTCCGAGGAAATCAATGCCTGCAGTATTATTGTCCCGGTCGATGTCGATGGGCGCCGGGAAGAATGGCTGGTTATGTTCAAGAATGAAACTCATAACCATCCGACGGAAATCGAGCCTTTCGGGGGAGCGGCCACCTGTCTGGGAGGAGCTATCCGCGATCCTCTCTCCGGGCGCACTTATGTCTACCAGGCTATGCGCGTCACCGGCAGCGGCGATCCCCGGGCCAAAGTGGCGGAAACCCTGCCGGGCAAACTGCCGCAGCGCAAAATCACTACCGGGGCAGCAGCCGGCTACAGCTCTTATGGTAATCAGATCGGGATAGCCACCGGGCAGGTGGCTGAGGTATATGATGAGGGCTTTGTGGCCAAAAGAATGGAGATCGGGGCCGTGATCGGGGCTGCCCCCCGGCGCAACGTGGTGCGCAAGCCGCCCCAGCCGGGTGATGTGGTGCTCTTGGTCGGCGGCCGGACCGGACGGGATGGCTGCGGCGGAGCTACCGGCTCTTCCAAGGAACATACCCTGGAATCCCTCCTGACCTGCGGGGCCGAGGTCCAGAAAGGCAATCCGCCCACCGAACGGAAAATTCAGCGGCTTTTCCGCAATCCCCAGGCCAGTGTTTTAATCAAGAAATGCAATGATTTCGGGGCCGGCGGGGTATCGGTGGCTATCGGGGAACTGACCGAAGGCCTGGAAATAAATCTGGATGCTGTCCCCCGCAAATATGAGGGTCTGGACGGCACTGAACTGGCTATCTCGGAATCCCAGGAACGGATGGCAGTGCTGCTGGCAGCTGCTGATGTGGCCCGCTTTAAAGACCTGGCCGGGGCAGAAAACCTGGAGGTGACTGTGGTGGCCCGGGTGACTGCCGGACGCCGTCTGAAAATGTTTTGGCGCCAGCGTCCGCTGGTGGATATCAGCCGCGATTTCCTGGATACCAACGGGGTCAAACAGAAAACTACGGTCCTGGTGACAGCTCCTGCGGCCCGCGAAAACTATTTCCGCCGGCTGCTGCCGGCTGGCGCTGCCAAACCGGCTGATTTGGCCCAAGCCTGGCTGACCAATCTGGCGGAACTTAATGTCTGCAGCCAGAAAGGCCTGGTGGAGCGCTTCGACAGTACTATCGGGGCCGCCTCAGTGCTGCTGCCTTTCGGCGGTAAATATCAGGCCAGCCCGACTGAGGGCATGGTGGCCAAACTGCCTCTGCTGCAGGGGCAGACCAATACGGCCACGGTGATGACTTATGGTTACAATCCTGCTCTGGCGCACTGGAGTCCTTTCCACGGCGCTCTCTATGCCGTAGTGGAGGCAGTGAGCAAGGTTGTGGCCCTGGGCGGGGATTACCGCACAACCCGTCTCACCCTCCAGGAATATTTTGAAAAATTAGGCCAGGACGCTGCCCGCTGGGGCAAGCCTTTCGCCGCTTTGCTGGGAGCTTTTTATGCCCAGAAGATGCTGGAGATACCGGCTATCGGCGGCAAGGACAGCATGTCCGGAACCTTTATGAATCTGAATGTCCCTCCCACCCTGGTGGCCTTTGCCGTCAGTGTGCTTGATGCCCGCCAGGCAGTTTCCCAGGAGTTCAAAAGCCCGGCCAGTCAGGTTGTCTTGCTGCCGGCTCTGCGCGATCAACAGGAACTGCCTGATTTCGGGATCCTGATGGCTAACTTTGCCAAAGTCCGGGAACTGATTGCCTCCGGCCAGGTCCGGGCCTCCCAGATCGTCAAAACAGGGGGACTGGCGGCGGCCCTCAGCAAAATGACCTTTGGCAACCGCATCGGCTTTTGCCTGGAGCAGGAGCTGGCGGCGGAAGATTTGTTCCGCCCCGAATACGGTTCCCTGATCCTGGAGATTGCTGCGGGCGCAGATCTGCCGGCATTGTTCGGAGAAGTGCAATATCAGGTGCTGGGCCGGACTTGGGAAAAAGAAATTATCAGGGTCAATGGAACGGAGATCTCCCTGGACGCCGCCCAGGCTGCCTGGGAAAAACCGCTGGAGAAGATTTTTCCTACCCAAACCGCTGTGGTGCCGCAGCCGCGCCTTATCAGTTACGACCAAAGGAACCGGCGCAAGCCGGCTCAGGCTCTGGCCAAACCCCGGATTTTTATTCCGGTTTTTCCGGGGACGAACTGCGAATACGACACTGCCCGGGCTTTCGCCCAGGCCGGCGGCCAGCCGGAAACACTGGTGATCCGCAATCTCAGCCCGGCTGAGGTGGAGCAGTCCATTGCCGGGATGGTCAAAAAGATCAACAATTCCCAGATCATCATGCTGCCTGGAGGATTCAGCGCCGGGGATGAGCCGGACGGCTCCGGTAAATTTATCGCCGCTATCTTCCGCAATCCCCGCATCAAAGAAGCTGTCAGCGAGTTATTACAGGCCAGAGATGGTTTGATACTGGGAATCTGCAACGGTTTTCAGGCTCTGATCAAGCTCGGCCTGGTTCCTTATGGGGAAATCAGGGATATGGATGCTGATTCACCGACTCTGACTTTCAATAAGATCGGCCGGCACGTCTCCTGCATGGTGCAGACCAAGGTAGTTTCCACTCTTTCCCCCTGGTTCAGTGGGGTGGAGCTCGGCTCTGTCTATACTATCCCCATTTCTCACGGTGAGGGCCGCTTTGTAGCCTCACCCCAGGTGATCGAAGAGCTGATAGCCAGGGGCCAAATCGCTGCCCAGTATGTTGATTTGAGCGGTCAGCCCAGTAACGATATCAGATTCCTGCCGAACGGTTCTTTTGAAGCGATTGAAGGAATTACCAGTCCGGATGGCCGTGTTTTGGGGAAAATGGGACATTCGGAAAGGACCGGCTCAGAGGTGGCAGCCAATATCCCGGGGAACAAGGACCAGGGAATTTTTGCAGCCGGGGTGCGTTATTTTGCTTAGTATAAACGTGATTTTTAAGGAAAAGTATCTTATTTGAGAAAAATCAGCCGGGAATTATTCTGGGAGTTATTCGGCGGCAGTGTTTTGAGGATGAAGGGGGTGAGGGGAGATAATCTACGAGATTATAGTCTTAATACTGGTCTTGCAGTTCATCTTGCTGGGAACTATCATTTTCCTGGAAAACAGGGATCCGGGCCGGACGATAATCTGGCTGCTGATTTTGGGCGCCCTGCCGGTGCTTGGGGCCCTGCTTTATCTGGTTTTCGGCCGGGTTGTGCGCAAACGCAAAGTCTTCCATAGGCGCACCTACGGCAAAAACCGCCTGGAACAAATCCTGGAGAAAGAGCAGAACCGGATTAAAAACGGAGGTTCCGGTCTGGAAAGTGCTCTGCTGGAGAAAAATAAGCTGGTCCGGCTCCTGCTTAGCGATAAGCTGGCTCCCCTGACCGTCAATAATCAGACAGAAGTGCTGACCAACGGGGAAGAAACCTTCAAGGCCATTTTTAACGCTCTGGAAGCAGCCCGGCATCATATCCATCTGGAATATTATATTTTTAAGGATGACAATATCGGTCGGGATGTGCAGAATGTTTTGATCAAAAAAGCCGGCGAGGGGGTCAAAGTCCGGGTCCTGCTGGACGGCCTGGGCAGCCGGACGATGTTTTGGCGAGTGCGGGACTTAAAAAAAGCCGGGGTGGAAACGGAATGGTTTGCGCCCCTGCGCTTTCCTTTTCTAACCAGGATGCTGACCTTGCGCAACCACCGCAAGATCATTGTGGTCGATGGCCGGGTCGGTTTTATCGGGGGTCTGAATATCGGGGACGAGTACCTGTCCCGCAGCGAACGCTTCGGTTTTTGGCGGGATACTTTTATCAGGCTGGAAGGCGAGTCGGTCCAGCTCTTGCAGAAGGTCTTCATGCGGGACTGGTATTATGCCAGCCGCAAGAAAATTCACGGCCGCAAATATTTCCCTGTGCCCCAGCAGGCCGGCAATCAGCTGGTCCAGGTTGCGGCCAGCGGCCCGGACTCCGACTTGGAGGCTGTTCTCCAGATATTTTTTGTTTCTATGGCCGGAGCGGAAAAAAGTATCTATATCGAAACACCCTATTTCATCCCGGATGAAAGTACCTTAATGGCCCTGAAGACGGCGGCTCTGAGCGGGGTGGATGTGCGGGTAATTACCCAGGGCATTCCCGACCACCAAACAACTTTTTGGGCTTCCCGCTCCTATTTTGAAGAACTGCTGGCAGTTGGGGTGCGTATCTATCAGTATCAGAAAGGCATTCTGCATGCCAAAATTCTGATCGTGGATGGTCAGCTGGGCAGCGTGGGTTCAACCAATTTCGATACCCGCAGTTTTCTCCTCAACTTTGAAATCAGCGCCTTTGTTTACCACAGTGATCTCGCCCGGCGCCTGGAGAAGGATTTCTATCAGGATTTGAATGACAGTGTCGAGATAATTTACGAAGAATTTGAGCAGCGGCCCTTGAGCGAAAAGTTTAAGGAATCCAGTGCCCGCTTGCTCTCGCCTTTGCTGTAGAAAAGGAGCGAAATTATGAGCGACAAGAAAAAAAAGGCCGCTGAGCATTCCCCAGAAGCCTCAGACGACCGCCGGCTGGAGCGGCAGAACATGGTGAAATATCAGCTGGCCGCTGAGGGCATCTACGATCAGGCAGTCCTGAAGAGTATGGGAAAGGTGCCGCGCCACCGTTTTGTGCTGGAGGAGATGCAGTCTTTGGCTTATGAGGCCGTCCCTTTGCCGATCACCAATGGGCAGACGATCAGTCAGCCGATCGTAGTGGCCATGATGACTCAGGCGCTGGAACTGAAAAAGGAAGATAAAGTGCTGGAAATAGGGACTGGTTCGGGCTATGCAGCCGCAGTGCTTTCCCTGATTGTGCAGAAAGTCTATTCAGTGGAACGCTTTGCGGAACTGGCTAAAACAGCCCAGGTCCGTTTTCGGGAACTTCATTATGACAATATTGAGGTCAAAGTGGCTGACGGCACCTTGGGCTGGCCGGAAAAGGCGCCTTTTGATGCTATTGTGGTAACTGCCGCCGCACCCAAGGTACCGGAATCCCTGCTGGCGCAGCTGGCTCCCGGCGGGCGTCTGATTATCCCGGTAGGCACAAGGTGGTCTCAGGAACTGATCCTTGTCCGTCGTGGCCAGGAGGGTGGTTTTACCTCGGAAACCCTGGAACCGGTTCGCTTTGTGCCCCTGGTCGGGGCAGAAGGCTGGTCGGAGGAGTAAGTCCTAAAGGATTTGCTCCTGCCGGCCTTTTTGCTTGATATAAGCAGTCAGTTGGGCGGTCATTTCGTAATTACTGAAGGGTGTGATCAGGTAGAGGCCCTTAAAATAGGGCATAGCGGCATCAATCAGTTCCCGGCTGAGAGCCAGGCCTTCCTGCCGGCCGGCTGCTCCCTGCAGACCCTGCATCCGCTTTAAGACCTCAGGCGTTAAGCTGATGCCCGGCACTTCGTTATGCAAAAATTCGGCGTTGCGCTGGCCGGTCAGTGGCATGATACCGATAAAAACCGGGACAGGGAGGTTTTTGGTGGCCTCATATATCTTGCTGACCGTTCGGGAATCGTAGACAGGCTGGGTCATTATATAATCCGCTCCGGCGGCAATTTTGCGATCCAGCCTTTTCAGGGCTGCCTCCCAGTTGCGCACATAAGGGTTAAAGGCAGCGCCTACCACGAAGTGGGCTTGCTGTTTGAGGAGGCGTCCGGAAAAGGAGATGCCCTCGTTCAGCTGTTTGGTCAGGCGGATCAGTTCAAAGGAATTGACATCAAAAACCGAGCTGGCTCCAGGCAAATCCCCGACATGGGAGGGGTCGCCGGTTATAACCAGAATATGGTTGATACTCAAGGCATCCAGACCCATGAGACAGGACTGCTGGCCGATCAGATTACGGTCACGGCAGGTGATATGAAGCAGGGGTTCAATCTCATAGCGGCTTTTCAGAATAGCCCCTAAGGCCAGATTGCTCATGCGCACGTTGGCCAGGGAATTTTCCGCCAGGGTAATGGCTGCTGCACCGGCTTTATGCAGTTCCTGACAGCCGCGCAGAAAGTCTTCAGTATTCAGATCTTTGGGAGGGTCAAGTTCCACGATTACGGTATAGTCTCGCCGGACCAAGTCAACGATACTTTCTTTTTTTCGGGCCTGGACCTCGACCCGGCAGGACTGCTGTTCTTCTTCCGCAGCCAAAGAAGGCGGATTGAGGCGGACCAGCGGTTCCAGGCCGGCTAAAGCCTGAGCAATGGCCCTGATGTGGACCGGAGTCGTGCCGCAGCAGCCGCCAATGACCCTTACCCCTTGCTGACGCAGGCGCAAGGCGCTGTCAGCAAAATACTCCGGGGTTGATTTATACTGGTATTCGCCCTCATCATAACCTAAGCGACCGGCATTGGGAAAGACGGAGATCAGGGCAGAGGGGTCTATCCGGCTGTTTTCCAGAGTGCGGAGTATTTCCGCCGGACCCAGGAGACAGTTCAGCCCCACGACATCTGCGCCAGCAGCTCTCAGCCGGGCAAAGGCTGTGCCAATCATATAACCGTCGCGGGTCCGTCCCGCTTCCGGCAGAGCCAGCTGGGCAAAGAGGGGCAGGTCAGTCAGGGAGCGCACTACTTCAACAGCCAGCAGAAGTTCCTCGGTATCAAGAAACGTTTCCAGCATGATACCGTCCGGTTCTGCGTGCAGCAGGGCCACAGCCTGCTCTTCGAATTGGTCGCGGTATATTTCCGGAGCCTGGGTACGGATCCGCCCTGCTGTGACAGAACTCATGGCTCCGACAATGAAGGCCTTTTCCCCAGCTGCTTCCCGGGCCAGTTTGACCGCTGCCCGGTTGATGCCGGTCACTTTATGTTCCAGGCCATAACGGCTTAAACCGTCCCGGTTGGCTCCGAAGGAATTGGTTTCCAGCAGGCCTGCTCCGGCCTCCAGATAAGAGCAATGCACAGAACGGACCAGATCAGGCTGGCTCAGGCACAATTCCTGACAGCAGACCCCGATCGGCACGCCCAGCCGGTAGAGCTCGGTAGCCATTGCTCCATCACCCACCAGCAGGGAATGCCGCAGTTTTTGCAATAATGGTGTCATCTTTAATGCTCCTTTATTTCTGTGAAAACGGTCATATCATTTTTTTCATGCTAAAACAGTTTTGCCCAGCTGTCAACTGGCAGTCTTTGGAATAGTCGAAATTACTATTGACAGAAAATAAATACGTGTGATAGTTTAAGATAAATAAAGCCATGTAGGCTTTTTGTTTTGGGACGGACCCGAAGAGGAGCTGCTGAAGAGCGGCACTTTTCGGGTTGATTTATTTTTGGAGGGATATTGTATGCATATGGCTGATGCCTTGATTTCACCTCTCGTTGGCGGAACTATGTGGGCGGCAGCAGCGGGAGTTGCAGCTTATTCCCTCAGGAAAGTCCAGGCTGAGATGGATAACAGGAAAATCCCCTTGATGGGTGTGGCGGGTGCTTTTATCTTCGCAGCCCAGATGATCAATTTTTCCATACCGGCGACAGGAGCCAGCGGCCATCTGGGCGGAGGCCTGATCCTGGCCATTTTGCTTGGCCCCTATGCCGGCTTTCTGGCTATGGCTTCGGTTCTGGCCATTCAAGCCTTATTCTTTGCTGATGGAGGTTTACTGGCTTATGGCTGCAATCTTCTTAACCTCGGATTTTTCACTTGTTTTTTAGCTTATCCTCTGCTATACAAGAGAATCATGCGTAAAGGTTATTCAGCTAAACGCATTCTGGGAGCTTCAATGCTGACGGCAATTATCGGCCTCCAGCTGGGGGCTTTCGGCGTAGTGCTGGAAACCCTTTTTTCCGGTAAAACCGAACTGCCTTTCAGCACCTTCGTGCTGCTGATGCAGCCTGTTCATCTGGCTATCGGGATAACAGAAGGCCTGGTGACGGCAGCGATTGTCACCTTTATCTGGAAAACACGCCCGGAAATATTAGACAGGGCGGCTGCGGGCAGGCAGACCGGCAATGTACCGCTCAGGCAGGTGCTTATCGGGTTTGCTCTGGCAGCAGTGCTGGCAGGGGCAGTGCTCTCCTGGTTTGCTTCTGCTAATCCGGACGGTCTGGAGTGGTCCATGCTGGAGACAGCCGGAATGACTGAACTGGCGGCGCCGGATGGTATCCATCAGGCTTTAGCCGGCATTCAAAGGCAAACGGCCTTCTTGCCTGATTACGGTTTTAAGGCAGGAGATAGTGCCGAAAACAGCGGTGCAAGCCGGGAAACAAATAAGGGAGGGACTCTGCAAGGCAGCCAGGAAATAATTCAGGGCGCAAGCCAGGGAACAGCACCGAGTGAGAGCGAGGCGGCCTGGCCGGCAGTAAGTGCCGGCACCAGTGTGGCCGGCCTGGTTGGCGCCGGGATGACCCTGGGCCTGGCCGCATTGATTGGATTGGGCATCAGCCTGCTTAAGAAAAAGCAGAGGCCACTAATTACTTCAGTACCTGGCTCAGGAAGTAAATCTCTACAGGGTTAATAAGAGAGCCGGATAGGATGGTCCTTATGCCGAATATCAGCAATTCCCTCTATAATATCAGAGTATTGGAAGATCTGGCCGCCGGGAAAACTTATATCCACCAACTGCACCCTTTAGTAAAATTACTAACCACAGTCTGCTATTTGACTGTGGTTGTATCTTTTGGCAAATATGAGCTCAGCAGTCTGTTACCCTTGCTGCTCTATCCCGTGCTGATCTTCGCCCTGGCGGAACTGCCTCTCCAGCCTTTACTCAAAAGATTGTTATTCATGGAGCCCTTTATTATCGGCCTGGGCATCCTCAATCCTTTTTTTGAGCGCCAACCCTTTGCGCTCTACGGCCTGGAACTGACCCTGGGGTGGGCTGCGTTCTTATCCCTTTTTATCAAATATCAGCTTACGGTGATTGCGGCTCTTCTCCTGATAGCCACTACGGAAATGAACAAGCTGGCAGGGGCCTTGCGGCTGCTGAAGATCCCCCGCTTGTTTATTCTGCAGTTTTTGTTGACCTTTCGCTATATTTCCCTGCTTATGGAAGAAGTCGTACTGATCCAGAGAGCTTACGCTATGCGCGCTCCCCGGCAAAAGGGGATTCATATCAGTGTCTGGGGTTCTTTGACCGGGCAATTGCTCCTGCGGACCTATGAAAGGGCTCAGCAGATTTATGAAGCCATGTGTTTGCGGGGGTTCAGCGGCGAGTACCACATGGGTGGGCAGAGCAGAATTAAAATTCGGGACTGGACCTGGCTGGCCGGCTGGATCTTATTTTTGGCAGCGGTCCGGCTTTACGATCTCCCGGAAAAGCTGGGGTTATTATTGATGGGAGTGGTGAGATGAGTCAGCAAACACTGAAGATCAGGGATCTGCATTACAGCTATCCGGATGGCTGCCAGGCCTTGAAGGGGCTTTCCTTTACTGTCTGTCCCGGGGAATCGGTGGGTATTGTCGGGGCTAATGGAGCCGGAAAATCCACTTTGCTGCTGCTGCTGCTGGGGGTGCTTTTTCCACAAGAGGGGCAAATAGATTTGGGAGATGTGCAGGTCACTAAAAAGACCTTGCCTCTGATCCGGGAAAAAATAGGAATGGTCTTTCAGAATCCTGATAATCAGCTCTTTATGAGTACAGTCTATGATGATGTAGCTTTTGGTCCCCGCAATTACAAACTTGCTGAGCAGGAGGTAGCGGCCAGAGTCCGGCAGGCTTTGGAGATGGTTGGCATCCTGCATTTGCAGGAGCGGGCCCCCTTCAGACTGTCGGGCGGGGAAAAACGGGCTGCGGCCCTGGCCTCGGTGCTTTCCCTGCGGCCGCAAATTCTGGTTCTGGATGAACCTACTGCCGCTCTTGATCCCCAGGCCAGACGCCGGATCCTTAATTTGCTGCAAACTATTGCCTGTACTAAAATCATTACCAGCCATGATCTGGATCTGGTTTTAGATCTTTGCGAGAGGACAATTGTGCTGCAAAACGGTCAGATCGCTGCCGCTGGTTTGACCCCGGAGATCCTGGGCAATGAGCAGCTGTTGACGGCCTGCGGCCTGGAACTGCCTCTTTCCTTACAAAACTGTCCTCTCTGCCGAACCCCCAAAAGCCGGGGAAAGCTGCCGCCCCGCAGCCAAGGCAGTCCCATCCCGGAAAGCTGTGATTATTGACAAGGTTCAGGTATCTTAATATACTGAAAATATAAT
>DATMYJ010000033.1:0-3209 GCA_035561015.1 Desulfitobacteriaceae bacterium
GAATTAGAATAATCATTAGCTCAGCTGATAATAGGCAGTGCGGTCGGGCGGATGTCTGTATTCTGCATATATTCTTCAATAAAATTATAACATGTATGACTGAAAATATTCGCTTAAACTGAAACTCCGGCTGATTATTAAGGGTCTATTTTTCAGATCTGCAAGGAGGTGTGCCGGCTTAAGCCGGGCTGAAATGGAATCAACGATACGTGATTTAGCGTTGTCTCCTCAGGGACAGCGGAAAATTGACTGGGTTCAGGCCCATATGCCTGTACTTAATATTCTACGGCAGGAATTTGAACAGGACCTTCCTTTTGAAAATAAAAAGGTTGTCATTTGTTTGCATTTGGAAGCTAAGACAGCTTATCTGGCTAAAGTAATCCAGGCTGGCGGAGCCGAGGTAGCAGTTGTTGCCAGCAATCCTCTTTCAACTCAGGATGACGTTGTTGCCGCCTTGGTCCAGGGAGGAATCAGGGCTCATGCCTGGTATGGGGCAAGTGCTGCGGAATATCATACTCATCAGAACCTGGCTCTGGATTTTAAACCAGACTACATCGTTGATGATGGCGGAGATCTTGTCTCCTTGCTCCATAAAGAAAGACGGGAATTGCTCCCACAAGTCAGAGGCGGGGCCGAAGAGACCACTACAGGGATTTTGCGCCTGCGGTCGATGGAAAAGAACGGGGATCTCGCTTTCCCCATGATCGCGGTCAACGATGCTGAATGTAAATATCTCTTTGATAACCGGTATGGCACCGGGCAATCTGTATGGGATGGCATTATGCGCACTACCAATCTAGTTATTGCCGGCAAAACCGCTGTTGTTGCCGGTTACGGCTGGTGTGGCAAAGGTGTAGCCTTGAGGGCCAAAGGGCTTGGAGCTCGGGTTGTTGTTTGTGAGGTAGATTCCATTAAAGCCAATGAAGCCTGGATGGACGGTTTTCTGGTTATGCCGATGTCGGAAGCTTCCCAAGTCGGTGATATATTCATAACTGTGACAGGCAATAAAGATGTCATCACCAGGGAACATTTTATGGCAATGAAATCAGGAGCGATTTTGTGTAATGCCGGTCACTTCGATGTGGAAATTAACGGTTTGGATTTGGCGGCCTTGGCCGAAAGCCGTCGTCCTGTCCGGCCTAATATAGAAGAATATGTTCTGCCCGGGGCTAAGATAATCTATCTTTTGGCCGAAGGCAGGCTAGTTAACCTGGCGGCAGGGGATGGTCATCCAGCCGAGGTTATGGACATGACTTTTGCTTTACAGGCTCTGTCTCTGCGTTATTTAGCGGAAAATACCGGAAAGCTCCGGCCTTGTGTTTTCAGCGTACCTGCGGAGATAGACAAACGAGTGGCTTTATTAAGACTTAAATCGCTTGATCTCAGTATTGATACCCTGAGTCCGGAACAGGAGCAATACTTGGCCTCCTGGAACCACTGATAGATTTTATTTGGAACAAAATACGCTGGGCTGGGAGATGTTATAGATGTTTAAGAGCAATGATTTTGGTTTTATTCGTGTGGGAGTGGGAATACCTCATTTAAAAGTTGCTGATCCCGCCTATAATATCGGGCAGATAACTGAGATCCTCGAAAGATTTTCCACAGAACATTCTGGTGTCCAGATCGCCCTTTTTCCGGAATTGTGCCTTACCGGTTATTCCTGCGGAGATTTGTTTAATCAAAGACAGCTGATTGCCGGCGCTGAACAGGAACTGGGCAAATTTATCAGTAATACTGCTTTTAATATGATGATTATCCTGGGTATGCCTTTGCAGACTGATAACCAGCTTTTTAATTGTGCCGTGGTTCTAAATCACGGAAAAATTCTGGGGGTAGTACCCAAAACATATATCCCCAGCTACAATGAATTTTACGAGAAGCGCTGGTTTGCTTCAGCTGCATCTCGCATTAGCAGAGAGATTAGACTCTGCGGCCAGACTGTACCTTTTCATGAGAATTTAATTTTTCGGGACCTGCAGTCTGAACTGCGCATTGGCCTGGAGATTTGCGAAGATTTATGGGTACCAGTACCGCCTAGTTCTTATCACGCTATTTACGGTGCTAATTTACTTTTTAATTTATCGGCCAGTAATGATACTGTAGGCAAGAGTGATTATCGAAGGAGTCTGGTTTCCCAACAGTCAGCCAGAACAATAGCCGCTTATGTCTATGCCTCTGCATGTTCGGACGAATCGACAACCGATGTTGTTTTCAGCGGCCATTCCATTATAGCTGAAAATGGTTTGGTTTTGGCCGAAGAAGGAATGGACCGGGATGTTCTCACCATTGTTAAGGATATTGATATTCAGAAACTGATACTGGACCGCAGCAGGATGAATACTTTTATGCAGGTAATTGAACAAAAAGACTATATTTTCGTGGAATTTGATTTAGTTCCCTACGATACTTCCCTGAATTTAAGAAGAGAGATAGATGCCCATCCTTTTGTTCCTTCTGCGAAAGGGGATATTGATGCTCGCTGTAAGGAAATATTTTCTATCCAATCCACTGGGCTGGCCCAGCGGCTGCTGAAAACCGGGATTAAGAAAGTAGTTATAGGTATTTCCGGCGGCTTGGATTCTACTTTGGCTTTGCTGGTAAGTTTTGCGGCTTGTGAAAAGCTAGGTCTTCCGGCCGGGAATATCATTGGTGTGACTATGCCGGGATTTGGGACAACCAGTCGGACTCACGAAAATGCTGTCAAATTAATGAGAGAATTAGGTGTTGATATCCGGGAGATAGATATTAAGGAAGCCTGTTTACAGCATTACAAGGATATGGGCTACGACATTTCTGTCCAGGACATAACCTTTGAAAATGTTCAAGCCCGGGAACGCACCCAGATTTTAATGGATATTGCCAATAAAGAAGGCGGTATTGTGGTAGGAACGGGGGATTTGTCCGAACTTGCTTTAGGATGGTGTACCTATAATGGTGATCATATGAGCATGTATGGCGTGAATTCCAGTGTTCCCAAGACATTGGTCCGTCACCTGGTAGAATGGTATTGCACCAAGGTTAAAAATCAGGAAATAATCAGCGCATTGCTCGATATACTGGCTACACCGGTCAGCCCGGAATTGCTTCCTCCAGATTCTTCTAATGAAATCAGCCAAAAAACAGAGAAACTCATCGGGCCTTATGAACTTCATGATTTCTTCCTCTATAATATGATCAGACAAGGTTTTGGTCCCACTAAAATATTT
>DATMYJ010000034.1:0-2682 GCA_035561015.1 Desulfitobacteriaceae bacterium
TTCTTATACTGTTTGAGAATATATAATAAATCGAGAATATGTGAGAGCTGCAGAACTTGAACTGAAAGAGGAGAGTTTAAATTGGGCGTTCTACCGGTTGTTTTATTATGTGTGGGTATAGGAATACTGATTTGGGGTTGGCGTATGCCAGAACCGATGGAAAAAAATGCCAAAATTGCTTACCTTAGGCTGTTACGAGCAGTTGCTAAGATTAAAGACCATGATGGGGAAACAAAAAAACAGAGAAGACGAAATATCCCGGATAAGTATATAAAGATCAAGGAATTGAGTGAACAGGGTTATTCCGATCAGCAAATTGCCCAAAAAATGGGGATCAGTCAGGATTCAGTCAGACTTTTGGCACTGTATCTGAAGGAGGATGATTATGAAGATCTCACGTGATTATATTCTTGGATTGGGTTCGGGATTGGTAATAAGTGCTTTGATTATGTTTGCTATGCAAATGAGCGGGATCGGACTTGCAGCTAAAAGTGAAAGTTCTCCGAATGCCGGGCTGACGGCGTCTGTACAAAAACAAAATACAGACCTGGCAACAAACACCGAAGCCAACAGTATCTCAAACGATGTTTTAGAAACTGGAACTGATGCAAATTCCAGCCAGGATTCCACAAATAATAAGGTTTCGTCGGATAATTCTGCAAATAATAATCCTGTTAAGTCTCAGAGTACTCGTTTTACTGTCGCATATGGTGCTACTGCTGTGACCGTAGCAGGCCAGTTAGAGAAAGAAGGGTTGATTAGCGATAAACAGGAATTTCTGGAAGCCTTGAACAAACGCAATGCAGCCAGTAAACTGCAGACTGGGACGTTTAATTTGCCACCAGGGTTGTCTGTTAATGATCTGATCAGTATTTTAATTCAAAAGCCTAATTGAGTCGGCTATGAGTTGTCAATATACAATATCAGGAAGGATGCATGGGACATAATGCAAACAGAAGGGCTGTTCGGAAACCAGAGTTTCCGAACAGCCCTTCTGGAAGATCAGGAAAATTATTATCCTAATATTGGTATGCGACTATTGGCTACACCGCAGATAAGACATTTTTCTTTTTCAAATCCTTGTTCGGTACATATATTGGGAACATCCTGGACACATCCGTAGTTACCACATACGGTGCATCTGAAGGTATGTTTTCTGCAGGGTCGTCCATCTATTTCTCCAGGACATTCTACAATATAGGCTAATTCTTCTTCTGACATGTCTGCATAACGCTTATGATTCAGCCGGCCGCTGCCCAACCAGTATTTACTCTTGAAAAATCTTCTAGACATTAAAACCACTCCTCTCAGCTAAAAGAATGAGTTTATTAGTCCTGCTGTTTATTCTACTGGTTCTGGTATGGATTCTGGCACAGGTTCTGCCTGTCCTGAAGCAGAGGGCTGTTCTTTCCGCCAGCGAAAATAAGTCAGTATAAATACACCCAAAGCCAGACAAGCTATGATCACATTAATGAAGAAACCGAATGTTGGTATCTTACCCAGGAGGATCAGAATTGCGTAAGCGACAATGAAGGCAAGAACAAAAGGCCAGCGGCCCTCTTGCTTGAATATATTGGCTAATAAGCGTCCCAGAACGTCGCTTATTATTATCTTGCCTGTAGACAATATGACAATATAGAGTATCAGCAAAATAAGCGCCAAGGGAATGCCGATTACAGTTACCATCAAAAGTATGGCAGCAATAGGCGTGACTATAAGAGCTAAAAGTCCCCAGCCCAAGCTGGGCAAAGGAGAACGTTGGGCGGTTTTTTCCATGCGGGGGAGAAACTTGGGTATCAGTAAGTAAATTATTGCCCAGAAAAGGATTCCGGCAGCAAACTGTATCACGGCTGCTAACCAGGAAAAACCCTTTGCAGGAACTGGTTTTTCCGGCATAGGCAGAGGCAGAAGCCGCTGTACTGCTCCTGTTATGACACCTGGTGCGATTTGGGCTTCATTGGCTGAACGATAGGTGATATCTCCAGCGATCATCGTCTTGGGCCCCAGGATCAGATTTTGTACATCCCAAATCGTTACATCTCCCTGAATGGAATTGTTGATGTGCATCTGATTGGCGCTGCCCAGAACCTGACCGCTGACAGGTCCGAAAATTTCTACAGTATTGCCCATCATAATTACATCTCGCTTGACATTGGCACTTTCTCTGAGAGATATTGTGTTGCCGGCACAAGTAACGCTGCCCTCAATTGGTCCAATTAAAGTAATCGTATTTCCGGCAGCCCGAATATCGCCCTGGACACCGCCATAGATACTGATTGTGTTACCAGCAGCAATAATATCACCACTGACAGTCCCATTGATTGTGATCGTTTGACCGGCCGCAAAGATATCTCCATCGACATCGGCATTAATTGTGATGGTGTTTCCTGTAGCAAACAAAGGACCTTTAATTTGACCGCTTTCTACATAAACATTGTCTCCGCTCCTGGTTTCTGCGGCCATGACTGGGACTACTAGTATCAGAGTCAAAAAGAGCGCGGCTAATATGCCGAAAAATCCCCGGTTTTTCTTACCCATTGAAATCAACTCCTTTTCGTTTTGATATAGACAGCCAGACTGAACCAGTAAAAAAGTGTTATTTATAACCTTATTATAACAAAAATCTTGTCTGTAAAATAGTAAGAAAGTAAATATTTAACTTTCTGAAATTTAGGTATAGAT
>DATMYJ010000035.1:0-10509 GCA_035561015.1 Desulfitobacteriaceae bacterium
CTATAGGTTATAATGTTTCTGCCCAGCAGCGGGACAATTCGTACTATGATTTGCTGGCTTCTGAATCCAGACAAACCAGTTTTGCGGGAATTGCCCTGGGGCAGCTTCCGGTGGAACACTGGTTTTCTTTAGGACGTACTTTAACCAGGGTAGGCAGAAATGCGGCTTTGTTATCCTGGACCGGTACCATGTTTGAATATCTAATGCCTCTGCTTTTACTGAAATGTTACAAAGATACTCTCTGGGATCAAACGTACAAGGTTGTAGTGCAGGAACAGATTGCCTATGCTACGAAAATGGGATTGCCTTGGGGAATTTCGGAGTCCGGCTTCTACGCATTTGATCTCCAGACGAACTACCAGTATCACGCTTTCGGGGTTCCCTATCTCGGGCTTAAGCGGGTAGCAGGCCATGATCGGGTCATTGCTCCCTATGCCACGGTACTGGCTTCCTTAATAAACTATAAAGCAGCTTATAAGAACATGAAAGCAATTGAGGAATTCAGAGCCAGGGGAGATTATGGCTTTTACGAAGCCCTGGATTTCACACCGGAACGCTTACCGGAAACCTGGCTGAACATAAGGGTAAAAAGTCATATGGCCCATCATCAGGGGATGAGTTTTGTGGCTCTGAGCAATCTGCTCTCGGACACTTCCCTGAGCAAGCGTTTCCATCAAGATCCCCGCATTCAGGCAACTGAGTTGTTATTACAGGAGAAGATATCTCAAAGTCCGGTAGTTTTGAATCGCAAGAATTGGGCAAAGTTGATAATGCCCCGCATCAAAGAGGAGACGGAGGCTGCCCAGCATTTCTGGCATGAAAACAGCCCTCAGCCTGAGGCCAGGATCGTTTCCAACGGGCGTTATGTTGTAATGCTTTCGAGCAATGGGGAAGGGTTCAGCCGTTTCGGAGATTTAGCTTTATCGCGCTGGCGGGGAGACCCCCTCGGGGAGCCTTGGGGGAATTTTATCTACGTTCGTGATGTTGTGGAAAACAAACTATGGTCAGCTACTTATCAGCCCTGTCAGGTAAGGGCTGCCGATGGTCGAATGAGTTTTAATCTGGAGAAAATCACCTATACCAGAACTCATGGGGACATAGCTATGACAACTGAAATAACAGTTTCTCCGGAATGGGATGCGGAGATCCGGAGGGTCACTTTTTCTAATAGCGGTGCAGAAAGTCATTTGTTAGAAGTAACCAGTTATTTCGAAGTAGCTTTATCTACTCAGGCTGCTGATGAAACTCATCCGGCCTTTAATAAGCTTTTTGTGCAGACCGATTTTTCACCCCAACCGGAAGCTTTATTGGCTCAGCGGCGGGGACGGACACCGGAGGAGAGTTTTCCCGTGCTGGCTCATGCCCTTTTTGTTGAGGGGAAATCGGTAGGACTTGTGGAATACGAAACAGACCGGGCCCGTTTTCTTGGTCGGGGACACAATTATGATCGTCCCCAGGCTGTTGTCAGCAATCAGCGTCTTTCCGGAACTTTGGGTGCTGTACTTGATCCAATTTTATCTTTGCGCAAAAGAGTGGATGTTCCTCCAGGCGGCACTGTCCGGGTAACCTACATTACCGGTGTTGGCACAACCAGGGAACAGACCTTGAGCATGATTCACAATCTGGCCTCATCGCACCAGGTGGATAGAACATTCAATCTGGCTTGGACCAGAAGCAGAATTGTTCTCAGATTCCTGAACCTGACTGCTCAGCAGGCGGATGTTTACCAGTGGATGGTTTCACGGATTTTCTATTATAATCCGCTGGATGCTTTAAGGACTCAGAGTATCAGGCAAAACCATATGGGGCAGTCCGTGTTATGGAAATATGGGATTTCCGGAGATTTACCCCTGGTGCTTATCCGTATCTCTAAACTGGAAAATCTGGACTTTGTCAAGTCAGTGCTGCTTGCTCACGAGTATTGGCGTATCAAGGGACTAAAGGTTGACTTGCTTATTCTCAACGAATTTGTCGGGAGTTATGAGCAGCCGCTTTCGGAGGGTTTGAACCATCTCGTACTTGCTAGCTCTGATCGTGATTTTCTTGACAAGACGGGCGGAGTTTTTGTTCGTTCGGCCAATATTATGCCGGCAGAGGATATAATTTTGCTGCAAACAGTGGCTCAGCTTGACTTATATGCGGAAAAAGGCAGTCTGGCGAAACAACTTGCAGTTCCTGAAGAGGAAATCGAACTGCCGTTGGATCTGATTCCTCAAGCCCGGGCTTTGGAGGAAAAAAGACAAAGTCCGATCATCTTAACCAGGGATATAGAATTTTTCAATGGTTTAGGGGGATTTGTCTCCGGCGGAAGAGAGTATACGATTTCTCTCAGACCAAACAAGTTAACACCTGCTCCCTGGTCCAATATCATAGCCAATCCCTTTTTCGGAACTCAGGTTTCCGAATCAGGAGCCGGCTATACCTGGGCAGAAAACAGTCGCGAAAATAAAATCACTCCCTGGCGTAATGACCAGGTTACGGATCTCCCGGGAGAAATATGTTATCTGCGGGATGAGGAAAGCGGGGAATACTGGTCCTTGACTTGTTTTCCTATTCAGGAGGAAGAGCCTTATGAAGTATACCATGGAAGGGGCTACAGCCGTTACGAGCATAACAGCCATGGTATTTTCCAGGAGGGGACAGTATTTGTTCCTCTCAATGATTCTCTGAAAATTTGGCGGATTTCCCTGAGAAACCTGGGCAAAGAATTTCGCTATGTTTCGCTTACTTATTATGTGGAATGGGTTCTGGGAGTTCAAAGAGAAGCAAGTATTCCCTATATTGTTACTGAAATAGACCAGGAAACAGAGGTTATGCTGGCCCGCAATAATTATCAGGAAGTTTTTCCGGACAGAGAGAGTTTTCTCTGTGTGCAGACAGTTGGAGAAAAGTCCGATCTGACCTGGAGCGGAGATCGTCTGGAATTCCTGGGCCGTGACGGAACAATCCAGAATCCGGCGGCTCTTTCCCGCACGGCTCTGACGAATTCTAGCGGAGTATCGTTCAATCCCTGCGGGACCATGCAGGTTAAATTGACTATAGAGCCTGAAAATGAGAAACAGGTTCTGGTTCTTCTGGGCCAGGCTCGTTCCCGCGAAGAGGCAAGAAATCTGACTTCGAAATATACTCAGCTGGCAGAAGTCAATAAAGCCTTGCAAGAGGTTGAGGATTTTTGGTCCAAACTGCTGGGCAATATTCAGATTGCGACACCTGACCGCAGCATGGATCTGATCATGAATGGCTGGCTGCTTTATCAGACCCTGGCTTGCCGTCTCTGGGCCAGATCTGCTTTCTATCAATCCGGCGGGGCTTTTGGCTTCAGAGACCAGCTGCAGGATACTCTGGCGCTTCTTCATGTCAATCCGGAATATACCAAAAAGCAAATCCTTTTGCATGCTGCCCATCAATACCGGGAAGGAGATGTGCAGCACTGGTGGCATGAAGAAACAAAACATGGGATACGCACCAAGTATTCCGATGACTTATTGTGGCTGCCTTACACTGTTATCCGTTATCTGGAATATACTCAGGATGAGGAGATATTGGAGCAGGAGGTCCGGTTTCTGGAAGACAGTCTTTTGGGCCCGGAGGAGGATGAGCGTTATTCTGAAACAATTGTCTCGGAGGAGCAGGGGACTATATTTGAGCATTGTTTGCGCGCTATTGAGCATGCCCTGCATTTCGGTGCCCGTGGCCTTCCTTTAATGGGGACAGGTGATTGGAACGACGGCATGAATCGGATCGGACGTGAAGGAAAAGGAGAGAGTGTCTGGCTGGGGTGGTTCCTGTTTACGGTACTTACAGGATTTGCGGATATTTGCGCCCGGAGGGATGCGAAAGATACCGCTCAGAAATATAGCCAGACTGCACAGGACTTAACCAGAAATTTAAATGAAAAGGCTTGGGACGGGCAATGGTACCGGAGGGCTTATTTTGATAATGGACAGCCCTTGGGCTCGATCCAAAATCTGGAATGCCAGGTGGATGCCATAGCCCAGGCCTGGGCAGTTATTTCCGGTGCGGCAACAGAGCAGAAGGCAGTGCAAGCGATGCAGACGGTGGACAGAGAATTGGTTTGGCGAGAGTATTCCTTGGTACGTCTCCTGGCGCCGCCGTTTAGGAATACTGATCCCAGCCCGGGTTATATCCAGGGTTACCCGACCGGGATACGGGAAAATGGGGGTCAGTATACTCATGGGGCTATCTGGCTGATAATTGCCTGGGCTAAATTGGGTGAGGGCGAAAAGGCCTGGGAACTTTTTCAAATGCTGAATCCCATAAATGATACTTTGACTCTGAGAGATGTCCAGCGTTATAAGGTAGAACCCTATGTTATGCCTGCTGACGTTTATGCTAATGAGCTGAATATCGGACGGGGAGGATGGACCTGGTATACCGGAGCAGCAGGTTGGATGTATCAGGCTGGTCTGGAGTGGATTCTGGGGCTTCAGCGCCGCGGCCAGCGCTTGTATTTGAAACCTTGCATTCCTAAGTCCTGGGAAGAGTATTCGGTGACTTACAGATACGGTCAGGCAGCTTATCGGCTTAATGTTCAAAATCCCCAACAAAAAAATACAGGAGGAAGCAAGCTGGAACTGGACGGACAAGTGCTGGAAATTATTGAGCAACCGTATATCATCCTGATTGATGATGGCAAAGAACATGTGATTAAATTGATCTTATAGCTGCCAATGCCGGATCGTATTTAACGGAATCCGTAACGAGGCTGTTGATACCGAGGCATTCATGATAACCAGTGGCATACCCGAATTTAATTTATTAAATGGAGGGATAAAAAATGTTAAAGATGTTGGCGATGTTCAAACTAAAACAGCAAGAAAAACTGATTAATTCTTTGCTGGAAGAAAGCCGGAAGTTTATTAAACAGTTGGGTACCAATGACCCTGATGCCTCATTTCTTCCTGTAGAAGATACACCGATATACAAAGAGATTGCCGAGAATGTCACTACAGCCGTAGACCTGGTCAAAAAACAATCCCAGGACATTTTGATTCGTTATGAATTGGTTACCCAGGCAATCCAAGTCGGTCTATGGGATATGCATGTTATTGCCGGTGATCCGATTAATCCCAGCAATGAATTCATCTGGGGTGATGATTTCCGCAAGATGCTGGGCTTTACGAATGAACAGGATTTCCCCAATATATTGGACAGTTGGGCTTCCCGCCTGCACCCCAATGATCATGACTGGGTCCTGAAGGCTTTCTATGATCACATGACCGATTATTCCGGACGCACACCTTATGATGTTGAATACCAGCTGCAATTGAAAACCGGGGAATACCGCTGGTTCCGGGCCACCGGGACAACCATCCGGAACAGGGAAGGAGTACCGCTGAGAGTAGCCGGGGCCTTGTTTGACATCCATAGTAAAAAACTGGAACAACAGGAACTGCAGTTTGAAAAGAAGTATTCCCAGGATATCCTGATCCGTTATGAGCTTGTAACCAAAGCGATTAAAGTTGGTTTATGGGATATGAACGTTGTTCCCGTTGATCCCATCAATCCCAACAATGAGTTTATCTGGGATGATAAGTTACGCCAAATGCTGGGTTATACGGATGAAAATGATTTCCCTAATATATTGGACAGCTGGGCTTCCCGCCTGCACCCCAATGATAAGGAATGGGTCCTGAAAGCTTTTTCGGATCACATGACCGATTATAGCGGGAATACGCCTTATGATGTGGAATACCAGCTGCAGATGAAGACCGGGGAGTACCGCTGGTTCCGGGCCACAGGAACGACAATCCGGGATCAGGAAGGTGTACCCATTAGAGTGGCTGGGGCTTTATTTGATATCCATGAAAAGAAGCTTAAGGAACAGGAACATCAATTTTTACTGGAACGTTTTGAGCTGATCAATTATGCCCTGACCGAAGCCCCCTGGGATATGACCGTTTTTGCCAGTGACCCTGTTAATCCTCAGAATGAATTCTGGTGGTCGCCCCAATTCCGCAAGATTTTAGGCTATTATGATGAACGCGATTTTCCCAATATTTTAGGCAGCTGGAGTGAAAAATTGCATCCGGAGGATAAGGAACGGGTCTTGCATGCCTTTGCCGAGCATATCAACGATTACTCCGGCAGAACTCCCTATTCGGTAGACTACCGTCTCCTTATGAAGAGCGGTGAATACAGATGGTTTCATGCCACAGGGACAACCAGTCGGGACAGAAATGGTGTACCTCTGCGGGTAGCCGGAACTATCCGTGATATCACCAATGAAAAGACCCGGTTAGAATACGAACAAGCTATGGCCGGCAGGATGCAGAATTTTACAGAAACAATTCTGCAAAAATTTACCGAATCCGTGCAGCAACTGGTCAGCAGCATCAGTCTAATGACAAGTCAAACCCAGCAACTGGTTAAAAATCAAAACAAATCTGGGGCTGAAAACCAGAATATATCTGATACTGCTGAAAAAATCTAAGGGCTGATAAAACCCAGAGATTGTTTATCATACTGAGTTATCGAAAGTGAAATTAAGGTGATGTCCCAAAAGCATGAACCGCAAACAGTGCTGGGGACATCACCTTTTTATTGGGATTAACTTTTAGGCCAAACTATTGCCATGGTAATGTTTTTGAATTTTTACTAATTTCATGATATAATTTTAAATTACATTGTATGCGACAAGGCTGGTAACAAACAAGGGGGTAAATAGTTTAACATGAAAAGTTACAGCACCGAGGACATCCGCCGCCAAGTGGAAAAGTTATTGCCCCTGGTTTCCAAACCTGGCCGTTATTTGGGGACAGAATGGAATTCTGTTCACAAAAATTGGGAAGAAATCTCTCTTCATATGGCTTTGGCTTTTCCGGATGTCTACGAGGTGGGAATGTCCCACTTGGGAACAAGAATCCTTTATCATTTAGTTAACTCTATGCCGGAATTTGTCTGTGAACGGGTTTTTGCTCCCTGGATTGATATGGAGAAGAAGATGCGTACAGAGCGAATTCCCCTTTATGCTCTGGAATCTCTGCGTCCTATCAAGGAATTCGATGTTTTGGGATTTACACTGCAGTATGAAATGAGTTTTACCAATATTCTAAATATGTTGGATTTAGCTGCTATCCCATTGCGGTCGGCAGAAAGAGAAGCGCAGGATCCCTGGATTATAGCGGGAGGGCCCTGTGCCTATAATCCGGAACCGCTGGCGCCTTTTATCGATTTTTTTCTCCTGGGTGAGAGTGAAGAACAATTACCCAAGGTCTTATACTTGCTGGCTGAACACAAAAAGAAAAAATCCTTGCGGGAGGAAGTGCTGGCAGCAGTTGCTCAGATCGAAGGAGTTTATGTTCCGCAAGCTTACGAGATTTACTATGAATCTAAGGGTAATATTCAAAGGATTGCGGTTGCTTCCGGTTTCCCCGCTGTTATTAAAAAGGCCATAATAAGGGATTTGGAAAGAGCTTTTTTCCCCGAACAAGTAATCGTGCCTTATATGGAAATAGTTCATGACCGGATCATGCTTGAGGTTATGAGGGGCTGTAGCCGCGGTTGTCGCTTCTGTCAGGCAGGTATGATCTATCGTCCTGTCCGCGAGCGTTCCCCTCAGGTATTGTTACAGCAAACGGAAAAACTCCTTAAGACTACAGGCTACGGTGAAATCTCCCTCACCTCCCTTTCCAGCGGTGACTATTCCTGTATTCAGTCCCTGGTTAAGGAAATGACTGCCAAATATGAACCGGAAAAAATCAATATTTCTTTGCCATCCTTGCGCATCGATTCTTTTGATGTGAAATTGGCGCAGAAAATTCAGAAAGTCCGTAAGTCGGGATTAACTTTTGCTCCCGAAGCAGGGACCCAGCGCTTGCGGAATGTCATTAATAAAGGAGTAACAGAAGAAGATCTTCTGCTGGCAGTCGATGCAGCTTTCCGAGCAGGCTGGTCAAATATTAAACTTTACTTTATGATCGGTTTGCCGACGGAAAAACAGGCGGATTTGGATGGTATAGTGGCCTTAGCCAAAAAAGTGATAGCCTTAGGCGTCAAAACAGGCCGTCCTAATGTCAGACTTACGGTATCAACCAGTTCATTTGTTCCCAAAAGCCATACTCCTTTTCAGTGGGAACCGCAGGAAGAACAAGATTCTTTGGACTTGAAACAAAAATATTTACGGGAAAAACTCCGGGACAAGCGGATCAAATACAGTTATCATGATACACACACCAGCTTTATCGAAGCGGCTTTGGCCAAGGGAGACAGACGTTTAGCCGATGTCTTAGAATGGGTTTTTAAAGCCGGGTGTCGTTTTGACGGTTGGTCGGAACACTTTCATTACGATGTTTGGTTAAAAGGATTCCAAGAGATAGGATTAGATCCCCATTTTTATGTCAATCGACCTTTAAATTATGAAGATGTTCTTCCCTGGGATCATTTACACTGTGGTGTCACAAAACGATTTTTGATTGAAGAACATCAGCGGGCTTTGCAAGGAGAATTAACTCCAGATTGCCGTTATGCTGATTGCAGCGGCTGTGGAGTCTGCCCGGACAGAGGAGTCCAGATAGATTTGAAAGGGTGAATGTCATGAAGCTTAGAATCGCTTATACTAAGCTGGAAGAAGCTAAATATATTGGACATCTTGACCTGACCAGAGTATTTGAACGGGCTATGCGTCGGGCCGGAATTTCTCCGGCCTATTCCGAGGGCTTTAATCCTCATCCCAAAATTTCCTTCGGATCGGCTTTGGCTGTTGGAGTGGAAGGCGAACGGGAATATGTTGATATTGAACTGCAGCGAGAAATGGAACTGGGAGAATTATTGGGGAGTTTTCAGGAACAATTACCGATGGGAATACGTTTACTGGAAGGCAAAGTCATTGATGCCGGAAGCAAAGCGCTTATGGCTGTGCTTAATGCTGCTCTCTACCGTTTGCGTCTGCCAATGGCTTTGCCCATACAAGCGGAACGTTTAAACGAAGCCGTTGAGTCCTGGTTAGCCCGGGAGCATATCACCTATACTCGCTATTCCCCTAAAGGACCAACAGAGAAAGATATCCGCCCCTGGGTGAAATATCTGCAGGGGAAAGTTCATGGTGATGAGGTTATATTTGAGATTGAGATAGAATTAGGAAATAAAGGCAGTGTCCGGCCAGAAGAAGTTATTCAGAGTTTGCGCGAACTGGAAAACCTTCCTTTGGCTTTAGAAGGACTGCAGATTAAAAGAACCGGGATTTATGTCAGAGATCAGGGTCAGACTATTTCCCCCATGGAACTTTAGCTCTATTATGTACCTGAGGCATTAACTAAAGGCAGGGTCTGAATTTGAAAGAAATTATACTCCAGGGACAAGCCCAGAGATTGCGGGCAGCCGTAATTGAAGAGGGAGAACTGATGGAAGTTTTCGAGCAGGAGGGTCCATTTTCCCGCCTGGCAGGAAACATATACCTGGGACGGGTGGAAAATGTCTTACCTGGAATGCAAGCAGCCTTTGTTGATATCGGACTGGACAAGAATGCTTTCCTTTATGTCCAGGATGCTGTTTTGCCGCGCATTGACGAAGATGAAGGCTTGGCGGTTTCGGGGACAGTCAACATTCAGGATATACTAAAACCGCGCCAGCAACTGTTGGTTCAGGTTATCAAAGAACCGCTGGGTAACAAGGGAGCCCGAATTACCACCAATATCTCACTGCCGGGACGTTATGTTGTTTTGTTACCTCAGGTGCCTTATATGGGGGTTTCCCGCAAGATCCAGGATAGTGAAGAACGGGAACGCTTAAAAGAGATAGTAGCAGAAGCATGTCCGGTGGAAATGGGTATTATCATCCGGACGCTGGCCCAGGGCTTGAAAGAACAAGAAATTATTCGCGATATTGAGCAGTTGGCTCAAATCTGGAGCGGGATACAAAAAAGTCTTGTCAAAGCAGCTGTTCCGGGATTAGTGTATCAGGATCTTGATTTAACAGCCCGTCTAATCAGGGATTTTATCGATGAAGATGTTGAGAAGATAACCTTGGATCAGGAAGAAGTTGCTGTTATTTTACGCCGTTCCTTGCAAGCTATCAATCATCCGGCCGGAAACCACGTGTTGGTTATCAGCCATAAGGATTTATTTGCTGACCGGGGAATAAATGAAGAAATCAGAAAGGCTCTTTTACCCAAAGTTTGGCTTAAGAACGGCGGGTATTTGATCATAAATCAGACAGAGGCTCTCTTTGTTATTGATGTCAATACCGGTAAATATGTCGGTAAATATTCTTTGCAGGAAACAGTCCTGGATACCAATTTGCATGCTGCCCGGATGATAGCCCGGCAATTACGCCTGCGGAATTTGGGCGGCATCATTATTATAGATTTTATTGATATGGTTAATGATGAAGACAAGCAGCAGGTTTTGAAAGCCTTGGAGCAGGCTTGTGAATCTGATAAAATCAAATGCAATGTCGTGGGACTTACCAAGTTGGGCCTGGTAGAAATTACCCGTAAAAAAGTTGGTCAAACGCTGGCTGCCCGGTATACCAAACGATGCAGCGCCTGTT
>DATMYJ010000036.1:0-2993 GCA_035561015.1 Desulfitobacteriaceae bacterium
TTAAATTTATTAGATTTTTTGATGACAATCAAAAGGCTTAAGTCCCAACCTATGGAAGTTACTGTTATAAGTTTAGTTTAGTTTTGGAAAATAGGGAGGGTGGTGCAGAAGCGCAGTGAACCAGAGTAAACAAGTTAGAAAAAGTGCCGTTTTAGAGATATAAGATTTTCAAGAGGAGTGTGACAGGGAGAGATGAGAACTATTTTTCTGGGCCCGCCAGGGGCAGGCAAAGGTACTCAAGCCGCTGCATTTGTGGAACATTTTAATATACCGCATATTTCTACAGGAAATATGTTCAGGGAAGCAATCAAAGCAGGGACTGTTATTGGGCTGAAAGCTAAGAAGTACAAGTATGCCGGTTCCTTAGTCCCTGATGATCTGACAATCAGGATCGTTCAAGAAAGACTGAATCATGTGGACTGTGCTTCAGGATTTCTGCTTGATGGCTTCCCCAGAAATGTTGCCCAGGCAAGCGCCCTGGATATGATCTTAAGAAGTCACGAAATTAAGCTTGACGGTGTTATTAATTTCGAAGTTCAGGAAAAGAAACTTCTGAACAGAATAACCGGCCGTCGAGTTTGTTGTCACTGTGGTGCAACCTATCACCAACTTTTTAATCCTCCAGCAAAAGAGGAGATTTGTGATAAATGCGGTAGTGAATTACATCAACGGCCTGATGATACTCTGGAGACAGCCCAAAACAGAATTCGTATCTATAACGAACAAACAGAGCCCTTGATAAACTATTACCGTTCACAAGGCCTAATAACAGGAGTTCAAGGAGATCAGAAAATTGATATAGTATTGCAGGATATCCTTAAAGCTGTGGGTAAGGTCTCAGAAGTGAGTTGATCGCAGTGTGCTTGCTTTTAATCCTTAGAGGTAAAACTGAGGAAAAAACGTAAATAATTTATATTTGGGAGGTTGTCTTTGAATGGGTTTATCTGCAATGCCGTATTGGGCTGTAGGAGTAGGAATTATCGGTCTCGTATTTGCATTTTACTTTGCTAGAAGTGTCTTGAGTAAAAATCCCGGTAATGAGAGAATGCAAGAAATTTCCCAGGCGATTCAGGAAGGTGCTATGGCTTTTCTCAACCGTGAGTATCGCACCTTGGTTCCAATTGTACTCATTATTTTTGTTGTTTTATGGTGGGGTAAAGAATGGCCAACAGCGGTTTCCTTCCTGATTGGCGCCCTTTTGTCAGCGGTCGCCGGCTATATTGGGATGTCGATTACAACGAAGGCTAACTCCCGTACTACCGAGGCTGCCAGAACAAGTTTGAATAGTGCTTTGGGCGTAGCTTTTCATGGCGGCGCAGTTATGGGTTTATCTGTTGCCAGTCTGGGACTTCTGGGTGTAACTATCCTTTACCTTATTTTCAAAGATATTGATGTCATAACTTCTTTTGCTTTCGGAGCAAGCGCTGTCGCCCTTTTTGCCCGCGTTGGCGGCGGAATCTTTACCAAAGCCGCAGATGTCGGAGCAGATTTGGTCGGTAAAGTTGAAGCGGGGATTCCGGAAGATGATCCGCGTAATCCGGCGACAATTGCCGATAATGTCGGGGACAATGTCGGGGATACTGCCGGGATGGGTGCCGACTTATTTGAGTCTTATGCGGCCTCCGCAATTGCCGCCATGCTGGTGGGTTTCACTACTTACCAAAGTGTAAATCATGGTTTGTCCGGGGTCATGCTGCCGTTACTTTTAGGAGCTGCAGGATTGGTCGCCTCTATTATCGCTAGTTTCTTAGTACGGGTTGGAGAAAATGCCAATCCTCAAAATGCTCTGAATATGGGATTATGGGGTACAAATCTATTAACTGCTATTGCCGGTTTTGGGATTGTTCATTGGGTCTTGCCGGCTTCCGTAACATTTAAAGGCTTGGTCATTACTCCTAACAGGGTCTATGTCTCAATTTTAGCAGGTTTGCTCGTCAATGTTTTCATTGGCTTGATCACGGAGTACTATACCTCCCATCATAAAGAACCAACTCGCGCTATTGCCAAGGCTTCCCAAACCGGAGCCGCCACCAATATTATCACTGGTTTAGCGGTTGGGCTGAAGAGCACTGCTCTGCCGGTTATTGTGATATGTGCAGCTATTTATGTCTCCTTTGCGGCGGCGGGAATCTTCGGAATTGCTATGGCCGCTATGGGGATGTTGTCCACAGCCGGGATGATTGTAGCGATTGATTCCTTTGGTCCGGTGGCTGATAATGCCGGCGGAATTGCCGAAATGGCCAAACTAGAGCCTCATGTCCGCAAAACTACAGATATGCTTGACTCAGTGGGCAATACCACAGCCGCTGTCGCTAAAGGCTTTGCGATAGGCTCAGCAGCCCTGACAGCTTTGGCTCTTTTCAATGCCTATGCTTCGCTGGCTCATTTGGAAACGATCGATATCCTGGTTTCCACGACAATAATTGGCTTGTTTCTCGGTGCTGCTGTACCTTTTCTCTTCTCAGCATTTTGCATGGAGGCTGTTGGTAAGGCTGCCTTTGAGATGATCGAGGAAGTACGCCGCCAGTTCCATGAGATCCCCGGGATCATGCAAGGTACACACAAACCGGATTATCGGAAATGTGTGGATATTTCCACTATAGCCGCTCTCCGCGAAATGATTGTCCCAGGCCTGCTCGCCGTCTTGATGCCGCTTATTGTAGGTTTTGGTTTGGGTAAGAATGCTATGGGTGGCTACCTGGCCGGCGGGACTGTTTCAGGATTGCTATTAGCTGTCTTTATGGCTAATGCCGGCGGAGCTTGGGACAATGCCAAGAAATTTATTGAAGTTGGCAATCACGGCGGAAAAGGCACCTCTGCCCATGCTGCATCTGTAATCGGCGATACAGTAGGTGATCCTTTTAAAGATACTGCCGGACCTTCTCTGAATGCTTTAATTAAAGTTATGGGTACGATTTCTTTGCTTATTGCTCCCTTTTTGAGGTAGCTAATCTGAGGCAGGTAAATGGGAGTGCAGGTAAAGGGAAATATTG
>DATMYJ010000037.1:0-16680 GCA_035561015.1 Desulfitobacteriaceae bacterium
GGATTAACTAAGGAATATTATAACATTACGGACGAATTTAACAAGAAATTGACACAAATAATGATTTAGGATTCCTACTCTGCCGCGGAAGGTTGCCCGAGAAGTATCTGCGGACTTTTCTGCAGATCATATTTCATTATCAAATCCGTATTTTGCAAATAAGCCTGATACTTTTCTGCTTCCTGCTGCAGCTCAGTCCAGGATAAGGCTTCCCCTGTCTGCAGATTATAGGCTTTTTGCTGATTTATTTCCAGGAGAGCATCACCGGCAACAAGAAGGCCGTTGCGGGATATGGCCAGACCAGGAGCAGAGGAATTGAGCAGATCCTGGCCCAGGATCGGATAGCTGGCAGCATCTTCCCCTAACAAGCCTAAAATAGTAGGAAAGAGATCCACATGGCCACCAACAGTTTCTATTATCCCAGTTTTCTCTTCCGTGGGAAGATGGATGAGCATAGGGACCTTTTGCAGAGTCAGCCAATGATAATAATCTATTTCAGAATCACCATAACCCAAAAAACGCTTAAGTTCGGGATTATCCCGGGTAAAGGAAGCCTGATGATCGCCATAAATCGCCAGAATTGATTTATCCAACAGCCCATCGGCCTGCAAACGATCTAAAAAAGAACCCAAGGCCTGATCGGTATAATGCACAGCCTCCAGATAATGGCCGAACTCCTTGTCCTCATATGGTTTGACATTGATCGTTCTATAATCTTCCGGAATTAAGAAAGGATAATGACTTGATAAGGTTACCTGGAAGGAATAAAAGGGCTGCGGAATTCTTTCCAGATAAGCGGAAGCTTGCCGGAACATGGAATGATCGGCCAGACCCATACCGATATCCAGATCATGAACAAAACCGTCCCGGTCCAGGATATGCTGAAATCCTTCAGAACGCAGCATCAGGTCCATATTCCAAAAACCCGGCTGGTCAGCTTCCATAGCAACGGTATAATACCCTTTTTCCGCCAGAACTTTACCCAGGCTTACATAGTCATTGCCTGCATAATCAATATAAGCATTACCCACAGATATAGGATATAAGGAGACATTGGACATAAATTCCGCATCCGAGGTTCCGCCGCTCCAGGTCTCCCCAAAATAATTGTTAAAGTAAAGACTTCTCTTGAGCAGGCGATTGAGGTTTGGAGTTATTTCCTGGCCATTGATGCTCTTGCCGATCACAAACTCCTGCATAGACTCCAGCTGAATAACAATTAGATTGCTGCCTTTGGCGACTGTTAACCTGCCGGCTGTCTTTGCAGATGGGGACTGTTCGGAACGCAGCCAGTCAGCCAAGGCTGCTTCTTTTTGCGCCTTTGACAACTGTACCATTCCCTCAGGCAGACGTGTTTTCAGAGAGCGGTAGAAATCCAAAAAGCGAAATTCCCCTTCACCCAGACTCTGGGCAAGATAGACCTTGGAATAAAACGACCTGGTGATTCCTGGTTGGTCGGCCTCCAGCAGGTAATATGCTTTCAGGCAGCAACCTGATCCTACAAGCAGGAGCAAGCCAAAGATGGTTAATTTAATCAGCCACTTAAATTTGACAATATCCGGGCTTTTTGTTGCCGAACTGCCTATTGCTGAAATATCGGTTGCTGAGCTGGCTGTCACGGGATGGGATTTGATACCTTGGGATGCAACTGCTGCTCGTTTCTTCATTGCGGTCTGCCGGTAAAGCAGCCAGCTGCCCAGAAGCAGAAAATCAGCTCCCAGAAACAGATCACTTGGTCTGAGCATCTGCCACCAGACTGTTTCAGCGTTCAGATAATGCCAGGCCACAGGCAGCGAGCGGATTGTCATCACATCCTGGAAATAGCGAAAAAAGATTATATCCAACAAAATAAGTCCACTGCATATGACATCTGCAGCAATCAGATAGCGCATGCGCCAGCGCGGAACCAATAAAACAGAAAGAGCCAGGAATACGAGCAGTACCCCGCCGGTCCCGAGATACTGGGGCAAGGCTTGCTTGGAACTGTCAGCCATGCCGATAGTCAGGGCAAAAAGATGGGTTTTAGCAGCCAGGAGCAAGGCAAAACAAAAACCAGGCAGCATAAGCAGCCCAATTTTAGCGCCATAATATTTGAAATCAGATACCCGGTTTATCATGATCATTTCCTTTACTTTATATCTATTACTTCTCAGCCAGCGCGATTTGGGCTACTTCTTCCAGTTCATGCCGTTTGCCGCGCAGCATCAGTTCAGTAACGGCAGTCTTGGGATTTTTTCCGGCAAAGATGACTTCATAAGCCTTCTCGGTAATTGGCATGGAGATCTTGAGTCTGTGACCCAATTCATAGGCGACCCTCGTTGTGCGCACACCTTCCACAACCATGCCCACTTCCTGCAATACCTCTGGCAAAGGTTTCCCTTGGCCCAGGGCTATTCCCGCCCGGCGGTTGCGGCTGTGCAGGCTGGTACAAGTCACAATCAGATCCCCCACTCCGGACAGGCCGGCAAAAGTCAGAGAATTACCGCCCAGAGCCACCCCCAGTCGGGTTATTTCCGCCAGGCCCCTGGTCATGAGAGCTGCTTTAGTGTTGTCACCATAACCCAGGCCATCAGCTATGCCGGTACAGAGGGCAATGATATTTTTCAAAGCTCCGCCCAGTTCTACTCCGATAATATCAGGATTGGTATAGACTCTGAAAAGCGGGGTCATGAGCAGATCCTGGATTTTTTCAGCCAGCGGCAGATCCGCAGCCACAACAATAGCAGTAGGCATATCTCTGGCCACTTCTTCAGCATGACTTGGTCCGGAAAGTACAGCCAGAGGCACACCGGGCAATTCCTCGGCAATAACCTGGGAAAGGCGCAGCTGAGTCCCTTCCTCCAGTCCTTTGGCTGTATTAACCAGGACAGTTCCCGGTTGTAGATGGGATTTAAGCAAATGGGCGGCTGAACGGACACTCTGGGAAGGCACACTCAAAATAACCGTTTCCGCCTTCAAGCCAGCCGGATCAGCTGTCAGTTCCAGATTGCCCGGCAGCAATATACCCGGTAAATAGGGCAAATTCTCCCGCAGAGCCTTCATTTTTGCTATTTTGGCGGCATCACGGCCAATTAAAGTGACTTCCCGCCCGGCTTTTGCCAAAATAACAGCCAGGGCAGTCCCCCAGCTGCCCGCTCCATAAACTGCGATTCTGGACACAAGACATTCCTCCTATCCGGCCTGTTTCTGGCCAAAACGGTTTTCAGTCCCCTGAAGCAGACGCTGGATATTAGTGCGATGGCGGATAATAACCCCGACAGCAGCAATAAGCCCAAAGAGCCTGTAGGCCGTCGGTTCCGGAAAGATAAAAACAGTTATGGCCACTGCCACAGCCGCGGTCAGTGAACCTAAAGAAACATAACGTGTAGCATAGGCAATCACTACAAATATTAATGCGGCTATCAGAGCAACCTGCGGCATAAGGACCAGAATGATGCCACAGCCTGTAGCCACGCCCTTGCCGCTGGGTTGGAAACCGAAAAAAGGATTCCAGCTGTGCCCGGCCATAGCCAAAAGGCCGCCAATAATCCCTCCCCAGGGACCGAAATAATAATAACTCAAGCCTGCTGCCAGGACTCCTTTAAGAATATCACCCAGCAAAACAGCGATCCCCAGTTTTACCCCCAGCAGACGGAAAGCATTGGTCGTTCCAATATTGCCGCTGCCCTGTTTACGCACATCGATCTGTTTCAGGCGCCCGGCCAAATAGGCAAATGGAATGGCCCCCAGAAAATAGGCCAGAATAAACACGGCGTAAACTGTCATCAGCGGATCCTCTCCTCATCTTTTTGCCGGATAACCATGCGGATAGGCGAACCTTCAAAACCGAAATTTTCCCGGATTTGGTTTTCCAGATAACGCCGGTAGGAAAAGTGCATTATTTCCGGATCATTAACAAAAAATACAAACGTCGGCGGTTTGACTCCTACCTGAGTCACATAAAGAACTTTCAGACGTCTCCCCTTATCAGTAGGCGGCGGATTCAGATGAAGCCATTCCCGCAGCAGGGTATTGAGGGTCGCAGTCGCTAATCGTGTGGAATTCTGTTCAGCCACAAAGTCTACCAGTTCAATGATCTTGGTAACCCTTTGACCAGTCAGAGCCGAAATATAGATTGTCGGCGCATACTGCATAAAACCCAGTTCCTCGCGGACCTGTTTGTCAAATTTCTTCATTGTCTTGTCATCTTTATCGATCAGATCCCATTTGTTGACCGTTAGGATGACGCCTTTGCCGGCTTCATGGACATAACCGGCAATTTTCTTATCCTGTTCGGTCACCCCTTCCGGGGCATCAATCAGAAGCAAAACAACATCCGAGCGGTCTACAGCCCGTAAGGAACGAACGACACTGTACTGTTCTGTCAGTTCCTCAATGCGGCCCTTGCGGCGCATGCCGGCCGTGTCAATCAGAACATAATGTTTGCCCTCATGTTCAAAGGTACTGTCAATGGCATCCCGGGTAGTACCGGGGATATCACTGACAATGACCCGCTCCTTCCCCAGAAGCATATTGACCAGGGAAGATTTCCCCACATTAGGCCGTCCGACCACAGCAATTTTAATAATATCAGGATCATATTCCTCTTCTTCCTCTGCGGGGAAAGAGGCAATAACCTTGTCCAGTAAATCGCCAACATTCATACCATGAACAGCGGAAACAGGAACAGGCGTGCCTACTCCCAAGCTATAATATTCATAAAGCTGATTATCGATATCAGCAAAATTTTCGATCTTATTGGCGGCCAGGATAACAACTTTGCCAGAACGGCGCAAAGTCTGGGCTATCAGTTCATCATCAATAGTCGGCGGCATTCTGCCGTCAACCACCAGGATGATAACATCGGCCTCTTCGATGGCTATCTCCGCCTGCCGCCGCATCTGGGCTGTAATAGATGCACCCTCATCCCTAAATTCGATTCCGCCGGTATCGATCAGAGTAAATTTCCGGCCCAGCCATTCGCTGCTGCGGTACAGACGGTCGCGAGTTACTCCAGGTCTGTTCTCCACAATTGCCACCAACCCGCCGGCAATCCTATTAAACAAGGTTGATTTACCCACATTAGGACGCCCCACTATGGCTACAACCGGCTTACTCATACGCCTTCGCCTCCTTGCAGGGCATATCCCACAATACTTTCCAGGAATGCCCTTCCCTCAACTTCCACCACCACCGCCCGGCCCTGGACTCTTTCCTCCAGCCAGACAAGATCGTGATTATCCAGAAATAAACCTTCGGCATTCAACATAGTGACCGGGAGCAGAAATTCCTCTCCCCCCAGATTCCCCAGCTGGGCAGCCAGATCTCCGGCCGTCAGCAGTCCAGCCACTGTTACTGCCGGGCCGAAAAAATTATTACACACGACATGCAGGCTGATTTTCAAGCCGCTGATACGGCTTTGCAAACGTTCCAGCCACTGCCTGAGAAAACCCTCAGCCGAAGTCCCGGTTACAAGATGCAGGCTGCGTTCTGCCAGACAGACAGGCAGCAGTCCCCAGACGCTGGCCATTTCGGCCGCCATTTTAGCAGCCAGTCCCACGCCGTTTTCCAACTGAGGAAAATCATCATAATCCTGCGCAGCCGGAAAATCCCATCCGGCCAGAACATAAAATTCATCGGAGAAATAGACCAGGCGACAATTAAAGCGTTTCAAGAAATCTTCCTGCCATTTCAGGCCCCGGGCCAGGATTTTTTCAGCCTCGGCGCGCTCAAAGGAGCGCAAAGGAACAAGACCCTCCCTGTATCTGGTCAGGCCTACCGGCACGACGGCAATGGATTGCAGGTCCGGCCAGAACTCACTTAAACGCTTTACTGTTTCCTGCAAAACCAGGCCATCATTATAATCCGGCACCAGAACGATCTGGGCGTGAAAAGAAATACCGGCTGCAGCTAAACGCTGGAACTGCTCCGGCAAATCCCCTGCCTGTGGATTTCTCATCAGCTTGACCCGCACTGCCGGATCCCAGGCATGAACAGAGATATAGAGGGGGCTTAAATGATATTCGATAATGCGGGAAAATTCTTCCTCCGTCAGATTGGAAAGGGTTATAAAACTTCCCTGGGTCAGGGAGAGGCGGTAATCATCATCTTTATCATATAGCGAAGCCCGCATACCTGGGGGCATCTGGGCTACGAAACAAAAAATACAGTTATTCCGGCAGGTCTTTAACCCCCCGCTGCCAACTGTCTCAACTTCCAGCCCCAGATACTCACCCTCGGAGCGTTCGATCTCCAGCTCCCAGATTTCCCCGTTTGGTTTTTCGATTAATAAGGTGAATTCTTCTTCGGCCGTATAATACTGAAAATCAATAATATCCTTAATTTCCCGGCCATCAACACTCAACACACGGTCTCCCGGGGCAATTTCCATTTCAGCTGCAATGCTATCCTCTTCGACAGCAGCAACCGCCAGTCCGTTGGACAAAATATTCAACTCCCCCAAAATCTGATTCCGGGGTCTTGTGTTTCCCCCACTTTGCTTGCTCTCTTATCACATCATCTTACTTATTTAATCTTCTGTTATTTCTCTAACCGTATCTGCCTTACCTTGTCCTGCTGGGAGACAAACTTCTCCGCCGACGGGCCTTTTGCTGCTTTGCATTATCATCTTTCTGGATTTCTGGAGAATTGGGAACAACCCGAGGTTGCCGATAGCGAGAAATATTTAAAAGTATCCCCAACTCGGCCATAGTTACGGATAAAGATGTTCCGCCGTAAGAAATCAAAGGCAGCGTAATACCTGTCAAAGGCATAACACCTGTCACTACAGCTAAATTTATGGTAGTCTGGATAGCCAAAGAAGAGGTGATCCCATAACCCAGCAAGCGGCCAAAACGGTCCGGGCATTCCCCGACTATCTTGTAACAGCGGGCAAAGAGACCAACAAAGAGAGCCACCATGATAGTTGTTCCCAACAAACCGAATTCTTCTCCTACAATGGCAAAGATGGTATCTGTATAATTTTCCGGCAAAAATCCATATTTCTGCAAACTGCGCCCCAGGCCGACACCGAAAAGGCCGCCTGTGCCGAAGGCAATCTCCGCATTAACAATCTGATAGCCCTGATTGGAAACATATTTCCAGGGATTTAACCAGACCAAGACCCGCTGCCACTGATATTCCGTGCTGCGCACCAACAAATAGAGGCTACCCAAAGCCAGAGGTACAGCCATGGCAAACCATTTCGTAGGCAACTCGGTTTGCAGAAGCAAAGCCATTGCCGTTAAGCCCAGAACCATAGTAGTACCCAAATCAGGCTGCTTATAGACCAGGGCCAAAACTATAACCAATAAGCCGCCAGGCAAATAAAGGTCACGAATGGTTCGAACGGGATAACGGTCAAGAAATTTGGCATAAAAAAGGATCAGTGTCAGTTTAACGAGTTCTGAAGGTTGAAATACAAGTCCAGCTATATTTAACCAACGTGCTGATCCTTTGGCTTCAACTCCAGCTTTGCTGAAAAGAACAGCAAACAGCAATATTAAACTTACTACCATAGCCGGCCCGGCAAAGCGGCGCCAGTAGGTATAGGGAATCCTCGTTGTTATATAGGCCAACACTCCTCCGACCAGGGCCCATTTCAACTGCTGGAGGGCATAATAATAAGCATTGGTATTGTTGGTAAAGTTAAAACTTTTTATAGCCCCGGCACTCAAGACCATAATCAGACCAAAGGCCAGTAAAGCCAGGATCAAAAAAAAGAGCAGAAAATCGGGTTTGCGCAAAGGGGCAGCCCTCTTTGATCCGGGAACACGTTTCCGACTCACGCCGTTCACTCCCTTTTCGCCTTTTCGTGTTCACGAAGAAACCAGAAATCGAAGCCTCGAAGCATGAACTTCAAGGCTTCAGACATCATTCGCTTTTAAGACTATCTTCGATGGTCATTTCCGGAGTCGGGGCCTGCTGAGCCAGGGCTTCGGCAGCTGCAGCCGCTTCTGCCTCATCCTGCGCTTGGCGGATACTCAGACTTATTCTTTTCTCTTCCGGTCTGCACTCGATTACTTTGGCGCTCACTATATCTCCCACTTTAACCACATCATCAACCTTGGCTACCCGCCGGTTAGCCAGTTGGGAGATATGAACCAAAGCATCAATACCGTCTTCCAATTGGACAAAAGCCCCAAAGGAAGCAAGCCGGGCAACTTTGCCGCTAACCAGTGAGCCTACAGGGTATTTCTCGGCTACCTGGGACCAGGGACTTGGTTGAAGCTGTTTCAAGCCCAAAGAAATCCGGCCGCTCTCCTGATCAACTTTCAGAACCTGGACTTCCAGTTCATCTCCGATATTAACAAGCTCAGTGGGATGACCGATCCGGGAATAACTCATATCGGATATATGCAACAGCCCGTCCAAGCCGCCAAGATCAACAAATACCCCAAAGTTCGTAATGCGGCGGGCAATGCCTTTGACCACATCTCCTTCTTTCAGACTCTCCAGGAGCTGAGCCCGTTTCTGCTGCTGTTCCTCGTTTAAAATAACCTTCTGGGAGAGGACTACCTTACGTTTTGCAGGATTGAATTCTAAAACGCGCAGCCGCAGAGTCTGCCCCAGAAAGGCATTCAAATCTTCCACATAGCCTACCTGAACCTGGGAAGCAGGAACGAAACCTCTCATACCTAAATCCACCAGCAGGCCGCCTTTGACAACCTCGGTAACAACAGCACTAACCTCTTCCTTACTTTCGGCTAATTCAGCCAAACGTTCAATAGCATCTGTTTCTCCAACCCGGCGTTTGGATAAGACAGTATAGCCCTCCTCGTTGGTGACCTGTAAAATCACGGCATAAATTTGCTCACCTACTGTCACGATTTCGGACGGATTGGCAACAGGCGCCAGGGAGAGTTCTTTCAGTTCAATAATACCTTCCGATTTCCAGCCGATATCAACAAAAACTTGTTCTTCTGTCATTTTAACAACCTGCCCTGCTACTACAGCGCCCCGGTAGATCTTCTGAAAATCTTTATCCCAGCTGGACATATCAATCATTTCTTCGCCAACTTCAGTTTCTGCACTTGCTTTATCTTCTGCTTCGGCCGGTATTGCAGCGGTTGGCTCGATTTCTGCGGGAGTTGTATTTTCTACGGGAGCTGTAATTTCTGCGGCAACTGTATTTTCTGCGGCAACTGTATTTTCTGCGGCAGCCACGTTTTTTTCCGTTACTTTATTTTCTTCCATCGTAATTGCTTCGTCGTTTATTTCTGTCATCTTGTTATAAACCTCCTCAATTATCCAGTCTGGAGTTGATGCCCCTGCAGTAAGACCCACAGCAGAAACACCGGCAAACCAGCCTGTCTGCAATTCAGCAGCTGTTTCAATTAAATAAGTCCTGGTTTTTTCAGCACAAATAGAAGACAATTTACGGGAATTGGCACTATCACGACCACCGGCCACAATCATTACTTCAACTTTACCCGCCAAGTCACGGGCCGCAACCTGTCGTTCATGAGTTGCATTACAAATGGTATTATGAATTGTCATCTGAGCTGTATGTTTGCGAAGTTCGGCAACGATTTTCAGGAAATCATCTTCGTTCTGAGTAGTCTGCGCCAACACGGCTAAAACAGAATAAAAAGGAAGATCTTCGGCTTCTGCGATATTACCGACAGGTATAGCCTGATCCCCCGCCCAGCCCAAGATCCCCCGGACCTCCGGATGCTGCCGGTCGCCAACAACAACAACACGTCCTGCTCGGGCAGATTCAGCGGCCAGGCGCTGGGCCTTTTGCACAAAAGGACAGGTGGCGTCAGCCACTTCAACTCCTGTGGCGGCCAGCTGAGCATAAATAGAGGGCTCTATACCGTGCGATCGGATTATCACAGTCTGCCCAGGGTCGGCTTCCTCCACAGAATTTATAACCTTAATACCTTGTTTTGCTAAACTCTCAACCACTTGTTGATTATGAATGAGTGGACCAAGGGAAGCTGTAGTTGAGGTCATTGCCGTGCTTTCCGCTATTTCAATAGCCCTTTGCACTCCGAAACAAAAACCTGCCTTAGCTGCACGTATAACCTGCAAGCTTATCCCTCCAGTGTACATAATGGTATGTACAAATTTTAAATTCGCTGCTCAAAGACAAAATTCCTGCTAAATTCAGATTTTCTTCAAACCCTGCATTCTTTTCATTGTTTTCTTTCCTGCCTGCTCAGAGCCTTGACATTGGCAACAATCTGGTCAACAACTGCAGGAAAAGCCAAACTCGTGGTATCGAATACCCAGGCATCGGCAGCTGCTGTCAAAGGTGATTCCGCCCTTTCCATATCCTTCTGATCCCTTTCCTGCATATCAGCCAAGACCTCCGGCAAAGTCATATTTTGGCCATTGGCCTGCAATTCCAGCCAGCGTCTCCGCGCCCGTTCCTCCGCTGAGGCTGTCAGAAAAATCTTGAGATCGGCCTGAGGCAGGACATAGGTCCCAATATCCCGGCCATCCATAATCACATTTCCCAGTTCCGCCTCCCGGCGCTGCAGGAATACCAGCCTCTTACGTACGCGGGCATAAGCCGCAATCACAGGAACAACGCGGCTGACCTCTGGAGAACGTATTTTATCTGTGTAATCCACGCCGTCACACCAGATGCGTTTCCCGGCATTATGCTCCAGACGAAGTTCTGTTCTCTCAGCCAGTTCACTTATCATTTTCTCATCATCAACTGCAATCCCCAGTTCTATCGCTTTAGCAGCAACAGCCCTGTACATGGCTCCGGTATCCAGATAAAAAATCCCCAGTTTTTCGGCCACTGCTTTAGCCACAGTGCTTTTTCCTGCCCCGGCAGGTCCGTCCACTGCAATCTGCAAATAATTTTTACTCAAACTAAGTTCTCCCATCACTTTTTCTATGGGCATTGTTTTTTCTGCGGGAATTATTTTCTGCCAGCATTATATCACAAGGAATCTGACTGTATTACTTGCTTACATCCTATCTTATTGTTTTTTTACATAAAAATCAATTTTAACACCAAATTGACCGTATTAACGACATAGCAATTTTCCGGGCAAATAAACAGGATATTGCCCTGAATGTACAGAATAGAGGAGATATCTGGGACAGCAACGATTCGTAATAAAAATGGGGGAAGAACAAATTGCCCAAAGAATTAACTCACTGGCATATTGCCCGTTCTGTCCTGGCAAACCTTGATCCTGTTTCTCTGGACAGCGGAATGGCTTTCACCCCTGTAAGCTGCATGAATTTTTTTCAGAGGAGCCTATTGAAGACAAATTGAGGTTATAATGTATATTAGATAATCTCCATATAATACACATATAACCCTCAAACAAGGAGTACTGTTAAATGGAAGAAGAACAGCGGCGGTCATCTGACCCGGAACTGAAAACAGCCCTCAATTGGGTCGACCTCATTCTGACTATTGGGGGAATAGCCGTTCTTTACATCCTGCTGATCATCGGTACCATCTGGCTAGCCAGTCTAATCAGCGATGAAAAGATCTTGATTTATATTAACGGTTTTCTCACCCAAATAGCCTTTATCCTGCTGATTCTTTTTTTCAAAAAAATCCGTCACTGGTCCTGGCAGGATATAGGCTGGAAATTAACTGATTTCAAAAAAATATGGCTGCAGATCCTGCGCCTCTATTTCCTGTCTATGTTTATCAATCTGGTCTATGCTATTTATCTGGAACAGGGCGGTTTTACTCCCCCGTCTACGGATGTTTACACCACCCTGTTTGAGAACAACAGTTGGTGGGCTTATCTGAGCAATATCCTTTTAGCAGTTATTATAGCCCCAGCAGCAGAAGAAACGCTTTTCAGAGGAATTATTTTCGGCAGTGCCCGAACCTATTTCGGCAAATGGACTGCTGCGGTACTCAGTGCTGCTCTGTTTTCCGGCCTTCATTTCCAGATTTACGGCTTATTCCCCCGTTTCATCCTTGGTCTTGTTTTGGCCCACCTTTATGAGCACAACCGTTCACTCTACCCGGCGATGGTTTTCCATGCCCTCAATAATCTGATTGCCATGACTCTCTTAAGCGGGCTCTCTGCCTAAGAAAGCCCCAAACCCTTTTGCACGAGAGCCAGAACAAGCTGCAGATCTTCTATGGGCACTTGACCTGGAGCCGAACTCATTGCTCCGACAGCAAAGGTTACCACCGAGCCGAATACCCAGCCGAACATACGGGTTAAGGAACCATATTCCCCCATAGCTATCGAAATTACAGGTATCCGGAGATATTTTCTAGCTTCCAAAGTCAGACTTAACAAGGTCAGGACATCTTCCAATCCTCCGGGCATGACTGCCACTTTAGCGACATCTGCCCCCAGACGCTCTGCCTGCTCAAACTTAGCTCTGATAACATCCGGGGCAGGAGTAGATTCAAAATTATGATAGGATAGAATCAGCTTAGTTGCGGTTGCGGCGGCTGTTTTCTGCAAATAATGCAGCTCTTCCGCCGGATTGCTGAGTTCAAAATCAATCAGATCGATATACGGGCTGCGGCAGGCTTCAGCGTACACTTCCACTACTTGGGCCTGGTCTAAAGCCAGAGGCTGTCCTCCTTCCCGGGAGGAACGGATTGTCAAGAGCAGCGGGGTATCAGCGATCTTTTTTCTGATAGCAGCGGCTGTTGCCAAAACCTCCCCCTTATCGGCAAGCGATGTAAAAAAGTCCGCCCGCCACTCGATAAGATCAGGTTTTTTGGGCAGAATATTATTCAGCTCCGCCAGGATCATGGTTTGATCTTGTCCTATAAGCGGAGTACAGATCAGGGGAGGCTGGCCCCCCTTCATTATTTTACCCCTTACTTGAACAACTTTGGACTTTGCGCTATCTGCAATATTTGTGATATTATCAACCCCTTCTGTCCGGAACGGATTCTGACAAATATAAGATACACTACTGGTGCGGCCTGCCGGCAGAATACCAGTAGTGTATTATTATTTTACCATAAACTTATTATTGGGATAAGCTGTTATTATTTCTTTTTTAAGCTTGCTGCCCATTGGTAGATTTCCTGCTCCTTTATTTTGACAGTAGCGGGATCCAGGCCTTCCTTATCCAGTTTATGAAAACGATCCACCAAAGCACTGCCCACAATAACACCATCTACATAAGCAGCCAGACTGCGTACTTGTTCTGCTTTTTGAATGCCGAAGCCTATGCAAAGAGGCAGCTGCAATTCCTGACGCAGTTCCTGCAGATATTCCAGCAGGCTCGAGGGAATATCGACCTGGCCTCCGGTTATGCCATTACGGGAAAGCACATAGGCAAAGCCTTGCTCTTCCGCAGCCAGAGCCTGGATATCCTCTTTTTGCCCAGTCTGAGCGACCATTGGTATAAAGGTCAAACGATCTCCCACCAGTTCGGAAGTCAACTGGCGCAAACTTTTGCCCTCCTGAAAGGGCAGCTCAGGCAAGATCAGACCATCCACACCGGCCTCGGCCGCATCCTGCACGAATTTTTCCCAGTCATACCTTAAGAGGGGATTAAGATAAGTCATTAAAAGTAAAGGGGTAGTATGAGTCTGCCGGAACTGCCGAACAAGTTCCAAAACTTTTCTTAATTTCATTCCTGCAGCTAAGGCCCGCTCCGCCGCAGCCTGAATGACAGGACCGTCAGCCATCGGATCACTGAAAGGAACTCCGAACTCCAGGATATCCACGCCGCTGTCAGCCAAACCTCTTAAACGACGCAGGCTGGTTTCCAGATCCGGATCCCCGGCCATTGTATAAGTAATCAATCTGGTCAATCCCTCGGGAGGCCTCTGCATAACCTCTTGCAGTCTCTCACTCATGTTCTTCGCCTCCTTCAAGATAAGCAGCCAGGGTTTCCACATCTTTATCGCCCCGGCCGGATAAATTAACCACGATGACCTGGTCTGAAGGAAGCTGCACTGCCAGCTTGGCCGCATAGGCTACAGCATGGGCACTTTCCAGGGCCGGCAGGATTCCTTCGGTTTGGCATAGCAGCCCACAGGCTCTGACAGCCTCAGCATCCATGATCCGGACATACTCGGCCCGGCCTGTTTCTTTCAGATAACTGTGTTGGGGTCCAACTCCAGGGTAGTCCAGACCGGCCGAAACCGAGTCAGTCATTACAATCTGGCCGTCATCATCCTGGAGGAGATAACTGTAGGATCCCTGGAATACACCAGGCTGGCCTAAAGTCAAAGTAGCGGCATTTTCACCGATGTCGTCACCTTTCCCTCCGGCCTCCACCCCGATCAGGCGCACGGCAGTATCCGGAATAAACTCCTGGAAAAAGCCGATAGCATTACTGCCCCCGCCGACACAGGCAATCAGCACATCCGGCAGCCGTCCCAATTCCTCGAGAGCCTGCCTGCGGGTTTCTTCCCCAATAATTTTCTGAAAATCACGCACAATCATGGGATAAGGATGCGGTCCGGCAGCTGTACCGAAGCAATAAAAGGTATCCTCGACATTGGTGATCCAATCCCGAAAAGCTTCATTAATAGCATCCTTCAGGGTACAGGAACCCAGGGTAACGGAACGGACTTCCGCTCCCAAGAGACGCATGCGCAAAACATTCAAATGCTGCCGTCTGATATCTTCCTCCCCCATATAAATCACACAGGCCAAGCCAAAGAGGGCACAGGCTGTTGCCGTAGCCACCCCATGCTGACCGGCACCGGTCTCCGCAATCACCCTTGTTTTTCCCATGCGTTTGGCCAGCAAAACCTGGCCCAGGGTATTATTGATCTTGTGGGCGCCCGTATGATTCAGATCTTCTCTCTTCAGATAAATCCGGGCGCCTTGAAGCGCTGCACTCAGCCGCTTGGCTTCATAGAACAAGGAAGGCCGTCCGACATACTTCTCCAAAAGATCCTTAAACTCCCTTTGAAAGTCGGCATCATCTTTGGCTTTATCATAGGCGCGTTCCAGTTCCCGCAAAGCCGGGACCAGAGTTTCAGCCACATAAGCGCCCCCGTAGGCCCCGAAACGGCCTTTGACATTTCCGGCCGCTTTAAAAAGCTCGTGCACTTTACTGCTATACATTGTCGGAATCTCCTTCCCTGAGAGGGTCATTTTAATAGGATATTTTTATTGTTTAAGAGGCTTTTTCCCTTAAAGCCTGCAGTTTAGCCAAAGCCTTGCCTGTATCCAGACTTTCTCTGGCCAGATCTATACCCTCACTGATATTAGCAACCCGGTCGGCGGCAAAAAGGGCCGTTCCGGCATTCAATAATACTATATCACGTTTGGGACCGGTTTCCCCCTCCAAAATGCCTAAAGTAACACGGGCATTTTCTTCCGGTCCCTCACCTTTGAGCTCTTCCAGGGAGCAGAGGGTAAAGCCATAGTCTTCCGGAATAATCTCAAAAGGTGTCAGGTTTCCCTCCTCGACCAGGATAGCCCGGCTTTTGCCTGTTAAAGTCACCTCATCCAAACCATCCTCACCAACCACAACCACAGCCCGTTTCCCGCCCAGAATACTCAAAGCCCTGGCCAGTTTTTGCTGGACATCAAAAGAGGAGGCCCCCAGCAGCTGATAAGAGGCTTTAGCCGGATTCAAAAGCGGCCCCAGCAAATTGAAGATAGTCCTTACTCCCAGTTCCCGGCGAAAGGCCCCAACCTTGCCCATAGCCGGATGATAGAGGGGAGCAAAAAGAAAGGCCATACCGATCTCATGCAAATTGGCGCTGCTTTCCTCCGGAGAAAGGCTTATGGGCACTCCCAACTGTTCCAGCACGTCAGCGCTGCCGCTGCGGCTGGAGGCAAAACGGTTTCCGTGCTTGGCCATCGGAACTCCGGCGCCGGCAACCACAAAAGCCACTGTTGTGGAAATATTAAAGGTTCCGGCACCGTCGCCGCCGGTTCCGCAGGTATCCATGCTTCCTTCCGGCGCCGAGATTGTATTACTTAAGCCGCGCAATATTTTGGCAAAACCGGCGATTTCCTCCGCGCTTTCACCTTTCATGCGCAAACCCATGAGCAAGGCCCCTATCTGAGAGGGGGTAAGTTCACCCTCCAAAAGTTCAGTCATCACTCTGGCTGATAAATCCAGGGTTAAATCATTGCCGGCGACGATATCATTAAGTGCTTCCTTGATTCCGTTCATTTCCCGATCTCCCTTTCTGTTCTCTTAATATTTTACTGTCAGCTGATCTTCCGTGTTTCAGGCTGACTGGACCCATTCACCTTTCGGGTTACATCCAGGAAAGCCTGCAAGATCTTTGCCCCGTCCGGGGTAAGAATACTTTCCGGATGAAATTGTAATCCGTAGAAAGGATGACGGCAATGCTGGATACCCATGACCAAACCCTCCGCCGTGCGGGCTGTTACCTGCCATTGTTCATCCAGGCTTGTTTCTTCCACAATCAGGGAATGATAACGGCCTACCACAAATCCCTGTTCCAGTTCTTTCAGCAGACCCTGACCGGAATGAAAAACCGGCGATTGTTTGCCATGAACAATTTCCGGAGCCCTGCTCACAATTCCGCCAAAGGCAGCAGCCAAGGCCTGATGACCCAGACATACTCCCAAAAGGGGTATGATCTGACCGGAATCTGCTTTCTGGGCCACAGCCCGCAGCAAATCAACGGAGATTCCTGCCTCATTGGGGGTGCAGGGCCCAGGGGAAATTATGATGCCTTCCGGTTCCTCAGCCAGGATTTCTTCCACCCTTTTTTCATCATTACGCCATACCCTGATTTCTCCGCCCAAGCGTCCCAGTTCCTGCACCAAATTATAGGTAAAAGAATCATAA
>DATMYJ010000038.1:0-2967 GCA_035561015.1 Desulfitobacteriaceae bacterium
ATCAATATCGGCAAATATTCTCTGATCATATTTAGAGAACCCATAGGTTGAATAAATCTCCTTAATGCCTTCCCTTTCGTCAAATAACAAATTTTCGGCTGTTGAAAAAGTTGTCTTATAATCATTACTTATGTTGCATTCCAGTTTATAGCGATTATTACATTCTTGCGTATTTCTATATAAACATAAATGACCAAGCGGAAGGAACTTGTCATAAGAGTACAGTTGCTCCCGTTCAAAGAAAAATGCCAAATCGCCAAATACCAAATCCATATCGCAGTATCCCCAATAATCATACCCAGTCAGATAATCTTCCAATATCAAGCCATAAACGGGCTTATAATCGCAGCATTTATAGGCAGTGGTAAGTACTATGTTCATTTCAAGTTTTTGTCTGGCAAGTTCGGTAAAATCAGCAAATGCCATAGAGACTGTTTGGATATTATGTTCTCTGTGATCGCTGTTCTGATCGGTTAGCAGTAAAAAATCTATGGTGGTATTGGCCAGGCATGATCTTCTCCATGCCGGATAACTCTCAGGCAGATTTCCAAAATAAACACTTGCAACGCAAATTTTATTCATGCCATCAATTCCTTTAAAAGATTGTATTTATCTGCAAATACTCTTTCTTTTCAGTGAAAGGAACAGGACCGGATATCTTGCCATTATTTCCTATCTTAACACCAAATTTTCTTAAAAGCCAGACAAAGTATGTTCAGACCCACACCATTAAATATCAACCCAGAAACCGAATATTCAGCTTATGTAATATAAACATTGTAACTTTCTCTCTTGCTATCACCAGGATCACAAAATAAGTAACTCCACCTGCTGCCAGGCCAACTGCAAAAGAGATAAACAGATTACTGATTAACATCCGAATCAGCATCACTGCCAGCCCCATTATCAGGGCTGCCAGGAAGCAAGTAAGGGAAGATTTGTTTATGAACCTGATCTCTTGATAATGCAGTATGTTCTTGGCAACGTAATAGCGCATACTCACGGCACTGAATTCAGCTACGACTTGCACCATACAAGCCCCCAATAAACCGATGGTTGGTATTAAGATAATGTTCAATGTCAAACTCAATACGCTCGTAATTATGGCGCAATACAAGCCGAATAATTCTTTTCCAGAAGCCACCAGCACTTGATATTGCAGATAGGTGGATAACGGCGAAAATACAATGGTCAGCGCTATTACCTGCAGCAGACTCCCTGCCGCTAAAAACTCCGTACCTCCTAATATATACATGATATTAGGAGCCAGGACTATGATGCCGACAGTCATAGGGATTGTGATCCACAAAATATAATTGGGCACCTCCGCCATAAGTTCCCGGAACTTCTTTTCGAAGTTTTGCTTATAATAGGAAGCTCTAGGCAGCGTGGCATTAGAAATGGCTGCTGAAAGTGCTACGGCCAAACTGGCTATGGTCACACTTCGATTCATAAATGCTACTGCCTTGGTATCAATTATAAACCCAATCAGCACCTGGTCTAAATTTGTATAGATATTAACAACAAACGTATGGAAGAAAAAAACACTGAGACTTCTGAAATGGACAAAAGGGTTGACGTTTTTGAATTTCAGGCGGACAAATTTTCTGCTGTAGATATAATTTAAGATACCACTTAAGCTGATAGCCATCACACTGATCAACCCATATATAACATAGTGTCCGGCCTGTTTGACAAATAAGAAAATAGAGATAAGAGAAATTAATTTGAAGATTGCACTTCTGACTGTAATGAATCGATACTCTTCTATCCCGCGATAAAACCAATCGATGGCAAACATGTTCAAGACAATGCTTAATCCCATGATCAGATACAAAGTCCAGTCCACATAAAACTTCTCAATATTGAAAACAGCCACCAGATAAACTGCTGTTACAATCAGCGATAGGATCGCGTTGATAATAAAAATCTCTGAAAAAATCCTGTCCAGCTGTTCCTGATCATCACGTACTCTGGCAACTGCGCGCACGCCATAAGTTGTTGTTCCAAAGACAGCGAAAAGGATAAACCAATTAACAACAACCGTGGCAAAGTTAACTTTTCCCAGATTTGAGGCGCCTAATATGCGGGAAACGTAGGGTGCAGTTATTAAAGGGAATAGTATGTTCATGCCGGTATAAATGAAATTGTAGGTTGTATTCTTAACTAACGACTTTTGTTTCATCATTCTGGTCGTTGTTGCAGATTTTATATGTACCACCTGCTGATCCACTGCATAGCGCGGAATCAGGCCAAGCACGGGAATTGCTAATACCTCCTCCACATCCCCGGTGGTTTTTATTTTATTATCCAGAAATTCCAAAAGGAAGGTCCAGCCGGCCGCCGCCATCAGGCCAACGGCAAAAGCGATCAGGATATTCAGCTTTTTATTGGGGCTAACCGGCGCCTCAGGAATTACGGCCTTATCCACAATGCTGACGCTGTCCACTTTTTTGATCGCAATCACCGCTTGGGAGAACTCCTGGGCCATGGCATTGGCGATCGCTGCGGCCAGCAGCGGGTTCGGATTGCGGACAGTGATGGCCAGGATCTCCGTGTTTTTCACTGGAGCGACGGTGATATAGCCATCCACCGTTTCAGAGCTGAGCGGCAGAGCAAGGGACTTTATGACATTGTTCTCCACGGTGCGGCTCTTGGCGATGGCCGCATAGGTTTTCGCCAGCTGCTGATTAGCCAGCAGGACATTGTAATCCAGCACCTGCCCGGCAGTCTGGTTGGCAGCCGCAACTTTTTTTCCGACAATCAGGGTCGTGCGGGCCTCGTATACCGGTTTGAGATAAAAACAGCTTATGCCGGCGCTGACCACTGCCGCCAGGAGGGGGATAAAAACAACCAATAGCCACCGTTTTCGAATCATTTGCCAGATCTGCATCATATCTATTTCTTCCTCCGTGCGTACCTCCCTTAATAAGCTCCTCTTCCCAAGGCTTTTCTACTTAATATTAC
>DATMYJ010000039.1:0-7895 GCA_035561015.1 Desulfitobacteriaceae bacterium
GGTTATTTGGGCTGTCAGTAATGCTCTCCACAAAGATGCAGCCATAACTGAAGAAAAATATATTCCGGTTGAGGTTGTTCCGGCAGCAATCCAGACACTGGTGCAAACGACAGCATTCAGCGGTAAAGTGTATTCCGAGCAGGAAGTTTCCCTCGTTCCCAAGCTGCCCGGGAAAGTTGCTGCCGTGAATGTAGCTGTCGGTGATCAGGTACAGGCTGGAGCGGTGCTCTTGACCCTGGATACTCAGGATCTGCAGAAAGCCGTGGAGCAAGCAGTTTTGGCTGAGCGGACAGCGGAGGTAAATTACCGTCGAACTAAGGAACAGCTGGATCTGGCCAAAACTAATCTGGAGAGGCAACAGAAGTTATTTGAAGCCGGTATGATCTCCCAGGCCCAATTGGAGGGTTTTAAGAGTCAGGCCTCGGAGACTTTCCTGGAACTGGCTCAGGTCCAGTGGGATCAGGCCAAACTGGGCAGGCAGCAGGCTCAGCAAACACTGGACAATGCTGTGCTAAGAGCGCCAGGGAGTGGGATGGTGGCTGCGATCAATGTTAAGAAAGGTGAAATGGCCGGCACTGTCCAGCCGGCAGTTATCATAACAAGCCTGAATACTCTTTATGTGTCTCTTAATGTGCCGGAAAATATCGTTAATTTGTTTCGAATCGGGGAGGAGGCCCAGGTAACGATCACCTCTGCCGGGGAGGCTGAATTAAAAGGAAAAATAACCAATATTGCCCCAGCTTCTGACACCCAAACGCAATTGTTCATTGTTAAGGTTGCTGTCGAAAATAAGGAGGGGAACATCAGACCGGGTATGTTTGCCCGAGTGGAGCTCCCTATCAGCACCAAAGCTGATGTTTTAGCAGTCAGCAGTGAGACGGTCGTGCTCCGCAACGATAAAAATATTGTTTTTGTGGTTGAAAATGACTTGGCTGTTGCCAGGGAAGTTGTTACTGGTCTTGATTCTGGCAGTTATACAGAAATAACCCAGGGCTTGACAGCTGGAGACAAAGTGATAACTAAAGGCCAGACATTGGTGGAGCAGGGCAGTAAAGTTAGGATTGTGGGAGGTAACGCCTCTTGAAACTAGCAGAAGTTTCTGTAAAACGTCCTGTGACTATTATTATGCTGATGTTGATCATCATCCTTTTGGGCACGGTATCTTTAACACGTCTGCCCATTGATCTCCTGCCGGCAATGGAAATACCTGTTGCCGTTATCATGACCGAGTACAGTGGGGTTGGCCCTCAGGAAATGGAGAAAATTATCACCAATCCTGTCGAAGGAGCTGTTTCAACTGTTGAAAACATTGATACAGTTACTTCGACAACTACAGAAGGCCGCTCGCTGGTTATTGCCCAGTTCAAGTACGGCACGGATATGAACTTCGCCACTCTGCAAATGCGGGAGAAGGTGGACATGGTCAAGCGCTCCTTTCCCGCTGAGGTCGGAGCACCAATGGTTATGAAGATTGACCCGACAATGATGCCGATTGTGCAGCTGACCCTATCCGAGAAAGACGGCGACCTTGCCCGGCTGCAAACTCTGGCCGAAGATAAGATCAAGCCGCGTCTGGAAAGGGTTCAAGGTGCCGCTTCGGTAACTGTCTCGGGAGGGTATGATAACCGCATCGAAATCAAAACCCATCAGGAACAGCTGACAGGTTACGGCCTTTCTCTGGATACATTGGCCAAGATTATCGGGGCCGAAAATTTGAATGTTCCTGGAGGACAGGTCCAAAAAGGAACTCAAGACCTAACTATTCGCACTACAGGCGAGTTTCAGTCCCTGGATGAAATTAAGGAACTGCTTATTCCACTGCCGGCAGGAGGACAGATCAGGCTTAAAGATATTGCTGAGGTGACTTTTGCCCATAAAGATTTGGCGGCGATTACCAGAACAAATGGCCAGCAGAGTATCACGATCGCTATTCAAAAACAGTCGGGAACGAATACTGTCCAGGTTTGCAGTGACATCAGAGCTGCTATCCTGGAACTCAATGAAGTGTACCCGAATCTGACGTTTGATATGGTTATGGACCAGTCTGTCTATATCAGACAATCGATCAATACCATTGGCAATGAAGCCCTGCTCGCCGGACTTCTGGCTATTATTGTGCTTTTTATATTTTTCCACAATATTCGTACGACCCTGATTACGGCCACAGCCATTCCCATTGCCCTGATGGCGACTTTTGCCGCCCTCTATTTCAGCGGCATTACTATCAATATGATGACCCTGGGCGGATTATCTTTGGCTATGGGACGTCTGGTAGATGATAATATTGTTGCCCTGGAAAATGTTTATCGCTACCGCAAGGCAGGATATTCAAGAAGGGAGGCGGCAATCAATGGTGTTTCCGAGATCGGCATGGCTATCTTTGCCTCTACCTTAACTACGGTTTGTGTCTTTTTGCCCATTGTCTTTGTACAAGGGATTACAGCAACCCTTTTTCGGCAGCTGGCTTTAACTGTCAGTATCTCTCTGGGGGCTTCGCTTTTGGTTTCCCTCACCTTGGTGCCGGCGCTTGCGGCCAAGTTTATCCGGGCTGAAGATATTCCGACAGAACGCCGCGGCTTTAAGGGGGTAATGGATCGTTTCAGCCGCTGGTTTGACCGCTTATTCGGGAGCGTAGAATCCGCTTACCGCCGTTTTCTGCATTATGCCTTGCATCATCGTAAAACAGTGGTCGGTTTCTCCTTCCTTGTTTTTGTTCTCTCCGGTTTATTTGCACTGGGTTTAGGTGCCGAATTCATGCCGGCAACCGACTCTGGACAGCTTACTGTCGCTGTCCAGCTGCCGGATGGTGCGAAACTGCAGGATACTGACAATATCGTTACCCAGATCGAACAGAAACTGGAGGGAATTAAAGAGGTTGAAACCGTCTTTGTTCTTATCGGTACCAACGGCGGTTTCTCTATCGGCGGTGACACAACTAATGTCGGTACAATTAATGTCCAGTTAACGGCTCTGAAAGCGCGCCAGCGCAGTGTAGGTCAGGTGGGTGATGAGATCCGCGGTTTGACCAAGGATATTCCCGGGGCTGAAATCAACGTTTCCGTAACGGAAACTATGTCCATGGGTTCTACTACTCCGGTTGACGTAGCTGTTAAAGGAGAAGATTTTGATCAGCTGAAGAAAATAGGCAATGATCTTAAAGGACTTGTGACTGCAGTTGCAGGGACCAGAGAAGTTAAGACAAGTATGGGTGAGGGAGTACCTGAAATTCGAATTCAGATCGAGCGTCAGAATGCCGTGCAGTTCGGTCTGACTGCCGGTCAGATTGCCCAAGTTGTTAAAGGAACGATTTCCGGAATAACAGCGACACGTTACCGTTATGAAGGGAAAGAAATAGATGTGGTTCTCTTAGGTGATGAAACTCTGAAGACGAGTATAGCCAATCTGGAACAGACCCCGCTGGCTACCCCGGCTGGAATCAGCATACCATTAAGTCAAGTCGCCCGGATTGTTCTGGACCGGGGACCTGCTTCGATCAATAGAAGCGGGCAGACAAGGGTAGTCAACATTACCAGCCAGATCTTGGGCAGGGATTTAAGTAGTGTGACTAAAGATATTGAAAGCAAATTAAAGACTTACCCTATGCCGGAAGGGTATACTTATGAAATCGGCGGACAGAACAAAGAACTGACAGACTCCTTTAAAGATCTGGGACTAGCCCTGATTCTGGCTATTATCCTGGTTTATATGATTCTGGCTTCCCAGTTTGAATCCTTACTGCATCCCTTTACGATCATCCTCTCTTTACCGATGGGTTTTTCCGGGGGGGTATTGGGACTCTTTCTTACGGGCATGCCCCTGAGCGTGCCGGCCTTCATAGGGCTGATACTTTTAGTCGGGGTTGTTGTCAGCAACTCCATCGTTTTGGTCGACTATATCAATAAACGCAGGGAGAGGGGCGAGGAGCGGGAAACGGCTATTGAAAATGCCGGACCGATCCGTCTGCGACCGATTCTGATGACAGCTTTGGCTACGGTATTGGGGCTTCTTCCGATGGCTCTTGGTCTGGGAGAAGGCTCTGAAGCTATGGCGCCTATGGCCGTAGTAGTTATCTTCGGGCTTTCGCTTTCCACATTGTCAACCTTACTTCTGGTGCCGGTTATTTATACGATTTTCGAAGATATCCGTACTTACCGTAGTGGCAAAGGTCAAAAGACAGAGATTATAGCTGACAAGGATTTGAAAGCATAAGCTGACACGGGAAAATATGTCTTTGGGCTTATTTAGCGGTTATGTTTCCTGGGGTGCAAGCCGAAAATGGATTTTAAACAGAGATTTGGGGGAGGAAAAATGAGGATAAAAACACTGGCAAGACTGAAAGTATTCCTAAGCATTTTATTGATCTTAACAATGCTCGTCAGTTCGGCAGGAGTTACTTTTGCTGCAGATGATACCCTGTCCGAGGTGCGTTCCCTGCTGCAAAAATATTATGTTGATCCTGTTGCTGCTGATGTTTTGAATGCCTCCAGTCTGGATGAGATGCTTCGACGCTTGGGAGACCCCCATACGTTCTATTTAAGTGCTGAGGAATACCAAAACTTTCTCGATTCCATAGAGAACAAAAGTTTTTACGGAATCGGGGTCTTGTTAGATATAGCAGAGCAAGGGTTTGTCATTGTTTCAGTAATTGAGGGCTCGCCGGCTGGAGAGGCCGGACTGCAGAGTGGTGATATAATTACAGAAGCAGATGGTCAAATCTTAGCCGGCCTTTCCCTGGAAAAGGCAGCAAGTTTTATTCGGGGACCAGAAGGAAGCAGCGTTAATCTTAAAATTAAGCGGGATAACACTATCTTGAACATCACTGTTGTTCGTCAAGAAATTGTCGATGCGACTGTTGCAGGGGAAAAGCTGGACGGACAAACAGGATATATAGCGATCCACTCTTTTGGCCAGATAACTCCCGCAACTTTTACTGATATTATCCAGGATCTGCGCGCTCAAGGGGTCAAGGGCTGGATAATCGATTTGCGGAACAATCCGGGCGGTTATTTAAGCACAGTTTTGGATTTGGCCGGTTATTTTATCGGGCCGAACACCGCTGTTCAGATCAAAGACCGCGATAACCCGGTACGGCCGTACCGGGCTACTGATCAGGATTTTGTTATCGATCAGCCGCTTATTTTCCTGACCAATGAAAACAGTGCTAGCGCCTCCGAGATTTTAGCAGCAACTGTACAAGATTGGCACAAGGCTCTCCTGATTGGAAGTCGGACTTATGGCAAAGGAACTGTGCAGAGTATTTTTAATCTCGCTGATGGCGGAGTTTTAAAGATGACGGTTGCCCGTTTTTTTTCACCCCAAGGCAAGCCGATCGAGGGAACAGGGGTTTTACCGGACGTACTGATTTCTGACACCGAATCTCTGGCAGCGGCGCGCCTGCTGTTGTCAGGGCTCGGTAACAGAGACAGCAGGAACGAAAACAGCGATAACAGCGGCTACGTGCAGTTAACTGTCAATGGTTACAATTATGAGGTAGCCCTGAGCCAGGCCCGCCAGCCGGATTTTTGGCGAGCTTGGGGTGAGCTGATTGAAAGAATACCTGAAGCGGGAAGTTTTCATATAGGCGGTTTAAACGGCTGGAGCAATCTCACAGCCGAGAACCGGGGTAAACGCTGGCCTCTCTATTATCCTGGTTACTCACAGGTCGGTGAATTGATCGATATTCCTTTGGACAAAAAATTTAGAGCGCGTTTTCAGGGGAAAACAGACTGGCTGACTGTAAATAAAGACAGTGTGGAACTTATCGACAGTACTACAGGGGAGCGTGTTCCCCTGGATTTTCTGCCTCTGGACGAAAACACAGTCCAGATAATAGCAGGACTGGAGGGTAGTTCAACTAGCGGGAAGAAGTTAAAACCAGATACCGTTTACTGGTTGGTGTTTCACCAATCAATTAAGAATATCAATGGCTGTAGCTTAAGGGAAGGTGCTTTGGCTGTAATCCGAACTGCCGGTAGTCCCTTGACTTTCCGCAGTTTTATGGTTCAGGGAGAGATACCGGCCCGGGAGGATATGGGCCAATCTGATTATGGTCAGGCGATTTTGGATTTGTCAGATTAAAATGAAATAAAAAAACAGCGGTCTCAGTTCCTGATTAATACTGCTTGGGCAGAAGGAAACAGAGTATTGTAAAAATGTAGAGTATTATGACAGAGTAGGGCGGAAATTCTCAGCATAATTTAGTATAATTAATGATGACCTAAGTTATTATGAAGAACTGATGGTTTTATCATGAAAAGATACAATAAATGGAGGAAAAAAAGATGCGTATTCATAGGGTGCAATCGCGGATTATACAAATAACGGGGTTGCTGGCTTTGCTTGTTTTGATCAGCGGACTAATGAACACATCATTCTGGGGCAATTCCGGGAATAATACAAATGGAACTGCGGCTAAAGATACACAGCAGACCGCCGGGCTGACTAATACCAAGATAGTCGCTTTGGGAGATTCTTTCACACTGGGATATCCTTTGGGAGCAGATAGTTCCTGGACGCAAACCTTGGCTGACAAGTTGCAGGTAACGGTGGTCAATAAAGGCAAATCACAACAAACCGCCGAGGATCTGCTGGCGCGTTTTGAGGATGATGTCCTGGCCGAAAACCCGGGCCGCGTAATTATTTTTGCTGGGACAGGAGATGCTATCCAAAATGTAAGCCTGAGCAACTATCAGAATTCAATTCAAGAAATGGTCAAAAAAGCCAAATCAAACAACATCATACCAATTTTAGCCCTGCCAGTGTGGTTTCCAGATTATGAACAGACTATTGAGAATATACGGGAGTGGGAAATAAGTTATGCTCAATCTGAAAATATCCTGGTTCTTGATTTTAAGGATACCCTGTTTGATACCAATAAAAAATATTTGAGCGGCTTATCTTCTGATGGTAAATATCCTAATGCCAAAGGTTATAAGACTATGGGAGAATATGCTGCCCGAGTACTCAAATAACAGGCAAGGCACAATGCAGCCCTTCAAATCTTGCATTGTGCCTTCTGATTTTTGTTTAATATGTTTGGAGGTATCCGGCAGATATTATAATCCCAGGAGTTCCTTAAGTTTGCGGGATTGCATGCGGCTTACCGGTATTTCACTGCGTTCATAGTCATCAACGACGACGGCATAAGTCCCGTTGAAGTAAGGGATAAGTTCCCGCATGCGCTGCATATTGACCAAATAACAGCGGTGTGAACGGAAAAAGAGATTGGAATTGAAGCGCAGTTCCAGATCGCGCAAGGTAAATCGGGTTAAGTAAGATTCCTTATGGGTTTTAACGTAAACATTATCCTTGTCGGTGTAGATATAAATAATTTCTTCCTGCCGCAGGAGGATAGTCTTGCCCCTGAGTTCCACAGGTACTACTTCCAAGGGTTTGGATTGATTAGCCGTTTTGTTTCTGGCTGAGGATTTGGAATTAGAGTCTGCTCCCTGCAGACCTCGCCATTTACGTACCTTAGCGATCGCTTGTTCAAGTCTTTCGCTTTCAATAGGTTTGAGTAAATAATCTACAGCATTTACTTCAAAGGCAGAGAAAGCATATTCTTTGTGGGCTGTGGTAAAGATAACAGAGGGGGGATCAGTTTTCTCCTGCAACTGTCTGGCAAGGTCAAGACCATTTAAACCAGGCATATCCACAGCCAAAAAAATTATAGAATAGTCCAGATTGTCAATAAGCTCTAATGCTTCCAGGACATGGGCAGCTTCGCCGATAACCTTTACATCCTTAAAAGGTTGAAGCAGGGAGCGAAGTTCTTTGCGAGCGGGGGATTCATCATCTACCAGTAAGGCGCGGAGTGTCAAACATAATCCATCCTTTCCAGTTGCTCACCTGAAAATGTTCTTAGCTGTTGTTTGAAAAATGTCTAACCATTTCAT
>DATMYJ010000040.1:0-2023 GCA_035561015.1 Desulfitobacteriaceae bacterium
ATATTATACCATAGGCTTAAGCTCTTTTACAAAATTATTTAAGTTAAGCCTGTTTTTTTTACAACACAAACAACCTTAAGGCCTTCAGCTTTGGCTGCAAAGCGATCACTGCGTCTGACCCCCGGGATCCACAGCACTTCATCAGCAACAGCAATCAGAGGCAGTTTTTTCCTGGCTGCAGCGGGTACCCGGGCTTCCTGGAATACTTTTTTCAGGGCTTTATGCCCTAGTGCTCTGAACCACATTTTATCACTCTCAGCACGGGAACGGCAAACTAAAGAGTACCCTGACTCAGCCAGCTCCCGGGCATCGAAAACTGTCCAGAGGTCTTCTTTCTCCCTAAGATATTGTTCTCCAAGTTGACCGCTAAAGTTGGCAGCCGGAAATAAGCCTGCTGTTATTCCCAGAGAAGCGACCCTTACCCATTCGCCCAGGCGCAGGGGCACCACAAAGTTCAGTTCCGACTCGGGTAATTCCGCCCCTGGTTTTTTCATTTTGCTGAACCTGATTTCTCTGCTGAGAATCTCTACCTGCAGCCCCGGTAAATCCTGGCTCCAGCCTGTCAGCTTTTTGCTGGCCATAATTTTTTCGACAAAAGCAAAAGCGATCCCCCGTGGTTCCCTGGTTACCTCAGCCGCTGCCCGGCGCAGCAGCCTGGATAAAATAGCTGCTGGTTCCTGAAATATAGCACGATCCAGGCAAATCTCCTCCGCAGGACCGGCCCTATAATATTTTTCCCAAGCCTCCTCAGTTTTGATCCCCAAATATTCCTCATCCCATCTCAGTATTTTGGCAGTCCGGCCTAAAACTGCCATGATCTGCGGGTTATATTTTTGAGCCAATTCCGGTAAAAGTTCCAAACGTATCCGGTTGCGGTCATAGAGAGGTTCCAGATTGGACCTGTCTAAAGCATATGTCAATCCTTCCTGGCGGCAATATTCCAGAATTTCTTCTTTGCTGACATCCAGGAGAGGACGGATAATATTATTTTTATGTGGATAAATCCCGGCTAAACCGGCAGTCCCGCTCCCTCGCAAAAGGCGATAAAGGATTGTTTCAGCCTGATCTCCCAAATGGTGGGCTGTAGCCAACAATGTATATCCCTCCCGCTGGCAATCTTCCTGCCAGCGGGCATAACGCCACTCCCGGGCAGCGGCCTGAAAGGACTGTCCTGACAAGCGGGCATATTCTTTGGCATCGAAATTGTGCACAAAACAGGGAACCCCCAGGTCAGAAGCCATCTTTTGCACCAACAAGGCCTCGGCATCAGACTCTCTGCGGATGCCATGGTGGACATGGGAAAAGGCTACTGTCAGCCTCCTGCGTCTTTCCTCCCGGGCATAACGCCATAAGATGTGACCTAAGGCTACAGAATCAGGACCTCCTGATACAGCCGCCAGAATCTTGGCTTGATCACTGATCAATTCCGGAAAAATTTGTGAACATAATCTCTGATACAATCCCTTACTCTCCTTTTTCCTTCTGACCTGGTTCCCTTGTTTCAGCCCCGAGCTTTGAAGTTTTCCGGCCTGCCTCCCTAGCTTGTGAATTCAGCCGCAGTGCCAATCTGCCTGCCCCTGTCGGAAAGTACACAAAAAAACCGCCTGTTCAGGCGGTTGCTTGCATGATTAACTAATACCGGCTAGATCCCCGGCCACCTCTCTTGGATTCGGTAGCTTTACGGTATTCTAACTGGCGCTCATCACTGTCTTTGATAAATTTACTCAGTTTATCTTCGAAAGAGACTGCTGTCGGCCGCCGTTCGCGATTGACCCGTGCACTGGGGTTAGCCTGCTTGATAGACAAACCTATTTTCCCCTTTTCATCAACATGAATAATTTTAACTTTCACGGTGTCTTTTTCCTTAAGATAATCCCTTACGTCCTTAACATAGGCATCAGCAACTTCAGAAATATGAACCAGCCCTATTAATTTATCAGGCAATTCAATAAAAGCTCCAAAGTTAGTTATCCCAGTTACTATACCCTCAACAATGCTGCCCACCGCAATGGCCATACGAAGC
>DATMYJ010000041.1:0-8286 GCA_035561015.1 Desulfitobacteriaceae bacterium
TGTCAATATAATAAAAATGCTGAACCCAAAAAGCCAAAAAGACGATGAAAGGGAATAGTACATTTTCTGTTTCCGTTACAGAGAGCTGCCGGCAGGTGAAAGGCAGCAATGGAATGGAATTGGAACTCTCCCTTGAGTAGCCGACCGAAATATTTATTAAAGTAGACTCGGACGGAGCTTCCGCCGTTACAAGGAAGGAGATATCGGATAATCTGATTTGCCTGTCTGCATCCGCGCGCCCGGCAGATTTTGATCGATCCCGTATCTGGAGAGGAGACAGAAATTTTCTGTCAATTTGAGTGGTACCGCGAACTAACCCTTCGTCTCAAGCAGAGACGAAGGGTTTATTATCTTTGGGGGTGGTTTCATGGAACCTGAACTTACTGAACTGGATAATTTGAAGCAAAAAACAACGTGATTTATCATAAGGAGGATCTGATAATGAACAAATTATATATTTTCGACACCACCCTGAGAGACGGAGAACAATCCCTGGGAATAACCTTGAATGTCAAAGAAAAATTGGAGATTGGGCACCAGCTGGTGAAGCTGGGAGTGGATATTATTGAAGCCGGTTTTCCGGCTTCCTCGCCGGGGGATCTGGAATCGGTCCGGACTATTGCCTCAGAGTTAAAAGGAGTAGTTATCTGCGGCCTGACCAGGGCGGTGAAAGAGGATATTGATATTTGCGCCGATGCTCTGCGCAAAGCTGAACAGCCCCGGATTCATACCGGGATCGGAGTTTCTCCGGTTCATATGGACAAGAAACTGGGGATCACTCCGGAGCAGACCCTGGAGCAAGCTATTGCGGCGGTCAAATATGCCAAGAAATATGTCAGTGATGTGGAATTCTATGCGGAAGATGCTTTTCGCAGTGACCCGGCTTTTCTGGTCAAGGTTATCGAGGAAACCATCAAGGCCGGGGCAACTGTAGTCAATATTCCCGATACGGTCGGTTATGCCAACCCCTGGGAATATGGGGAACTAATCGATTTTGTCATCAAAAATGTCAAAAATATCGATAAAGCTGTTGTCAGCGTCCATTGCCATAATGATCTGGGCATGGCCACAGCCAATGCCCTGGCCGGTATCAGAGCCGGCGCCCGGCAGGTGGAGACAACCATCAATGGCATTGGGGAAAGGGCGGGTAATACTGCTTTTGAAGAAGTGGTCATGGCCATCTATACCCGGCGGGATGGTTACGGGGTAAAACACAGGATCAAAGTCCAGGAAATATCCGCCACCAGCAGGCTTGTTTCCCGCATAACAGGGGTAACAGTTCCGGACTACAAGGCCATTGTCGGCGCCAATGCCTTTATGCATGCCTCCGGCATCCACCAGGATGGGGTTTTGAAAGACAGGGAAACCTACGAGATCATCAAACCGGAAACAATCGGTGTTCCTCAAAACACCATTACCCTGACAGCCAGGTCGGGTCGGCATGCCCTTAAATATCGTCTGGAGATACTGGGCTATACAATTGAGGGGACGCAGCTGAACGATGTATACCGCAGATTCCTGCAGTTGGCTGATCAGAAGCAGGAAGTATTTGATCAGGATCTTTATGTTTTGATGGGAGATTCAGAGAATAAGGCCAGTGAGATAATGCTGCAGGATATGGCCATATCTACCAGCGGCCGGGATTCGGCTACCGCTACCGTTACCCTGGAAATTGAGGGCAAAGTCCTGACCGATGCTGCCTGCGGCAATGGCCCGGTTAATGCCCTTTTCAATGCCATTGACCGGATAACAGGCCATGAGGCTATGCTGGAAGACTATACCTTGAAGTCAGTAACCCGCGGCAGCAAGGCTTTGGGCGAAGCCACTGTCAAGCTGCGCTATGAGGATGGCCGCCTGATAGTAGGCAAGGGTTTTTCCACCGATATTATTGAGGCCAGCGCCAAAGCCTATATCAATGCCCTGGGCAAGAGAAAACTCCCTTCCTGATTGGTCAGTCTGTCTGTTTATCATCCCGAAAAAAGTATTCAAAATCTGCAAGATAAAACTTTTGCCAAAATATATGTCCGGAAGTTATTATCAAGAGTAAGGTATGTACACTCTTATAACAGGCAAAATAACGGTGCTTTGAGAGGAAACATGTCTCTCAGGCGCCGTTTATTTTTAAAAGGAGAATGTCTGAGCAGATAACGAATTACCGAGAGAGGGAATCGAAAGAAAAGAAGATCGAAAGAGGGGAAAATAACTGTGAAGAAAATAGAAGCTGTTGTACGTCCGGGTAAATTGGAGGAACTGATAAATACCCTGGGGGAACTGGGTATAAATGGGGTAACTGTCTCTCATGTCATCGGCTGCGGAAAACAGAAAGGACATGTCGAGATTTACAGGGGGGTTGAACTGAATGTCAACCTCCTGCCGAAAGTAAAAATCGAAATTGCCCTCCGGGATGATCAGGTTCCGGCAGTTCTTAAAGCAATCCAGACTGTCTGCAAAAGCGGCAAAATCGGGGATGGCAAGATCTTTGTTTCTTCGATCGAAAACGCAGTCCGTATCAGAACAGGCGAAACAGGAGAAGAGGCTTTATAAGAAATTTCGTGAATAATTTCCACTCGTTCGCGTCATTTTATTACTGAACAGGGCGCAGGATACCGCATGTTTTAGAAGCTCAGGTGTGATTTCATTACCAACAGTTACCAAAAACGTTGACATTCTTTAGGGGTATTAGCTATACTAACAACAGAACATATGTTCCCGGGCAGGGGAACGGTTTACCAGAACCCTTCCTGCCCGGAGGCTGGTAAACATTTTTCCTGGAGGAAAGCAGTCGGCAGGGCCGGCTGCTTTTTGTTTGGGGGCATCTGTTCTGATTACCCTGAAAGGAGGTGAGAACATGGCTGTAACTTCCAGTGCCCAAGGCTCAGTATTAGTGGCAACCTATCAAACCGGACTTAGCGCAGCTGGGGCGCCCGTTCTGCGCCAGCGCAGTTTCCCTAATGTCAAATCTGATGCCCTTGATCAGGATGTCTATGATGTCGCCCAGGCCCTTTACGGGCTGCAGGATTATCCCCTTATCACCGTGCGCCGGGATAATCGTTTTGAACTGGCCGCTGCTGTTTAGTCAGACCAGGAGTCAGACCCGGTGAGGATAACGCTTGGGAATGACCGGGAAAAGGAAAATTAATGATGTAAATCACTGTTCAGCAAACGGTAAGATCGTTATTACCGGTAACACCAGTAACGAACAGAGAAAGGAGGAAGTAAGATGGCTGTTACAACCAATAAAGTTTTGCGCATGACTTTCAGCGATACTTTGGGCGGTGCTTTCAGCATTACCCTGCCGGAGCCCAAGACCGATCTGACAGCGTTGCAGATCGAGACTGTCATGGATCTGATCATTGCCAGAAATGTCTTTGCGGGAGCAGGCGGGGCCTTGCTTGCCAAGAAAGACATAAAGATCATCGGAACCACAACGGATGATCTTTATGACGCCCCGGCTGTTTAAGCAAGCAGACCGGCTGTCCGTGAATATTTCTGCAATCAGTAAGTAAAGCCCTCACTTGCTTCCGGGATGTCCGGCAAGCAGGTGAGGATCTGTAAGAAATAGCAAGAAAAATCAATAAACAGGAAGGATTATTATCCGACAGATATTTGAGAAATTTAGTATTTTGATCGGGACTGGAAGCAGCAGGCGGGTGTCTGGCCGATTATTTTAGCGTGGCAGCATTGCTTTTTCGGAAGAAATCGTTCACCTGTTGCCGCAGATCCCGGTTCTGTAAGGAAGAATTGGAGAGGAAGAAAGCAAGTATGGAAGAAATCATGAAACTGGCCGGCAATTTTGGTTTCCCGATCGCTGTCAGTGCTTATCTGCTGGTGCGGATCGAAGGCAAGCTCAATGAGTTGTCTGTCAGTATTACCGAATTGGCCCAGGCTATTGCTGTTCTGAAAGTGAAGGGAGAGGTGCAGATATAATGGATTGGCAAAAAATTGTGATACATCACTCGGCAAGTCCAGTCGCCGTCCGGCGCGGCGGGCAAATAGTTCCGGTGAATGCGGCCATGATCCGGGAATGGCATCTGACCAAGGGCTGGAGCGATATAGGCTATCATTTCGTAATCCTGCCGGACGGTAACTGTGAGAACGGCCGGCCGCTCTATCGCCCGGGAGCGCATTGCATAGCCTCCAACCGCAATTTCTGCGGGATCGGTATTTGCCTGGTCGGCAACTTCAGTGAAACGGAGGTGCCTGATGTCCAGTTGAGAGGATTGATCGACAAGGTTAAAGCTTTGCTGGCTGCCTATCATCTGCAGGCTCAGGATGTGGAGCTGCACCGGGAGGTTCCCGGAGCAGCGACAGAATGCCCCGGCCGGTATTTCCCGGCAGATATTCTGGAGAAGGAACTGCAGGAAATGTTTTGTTTGACGGGATCCGGGAAAAGCGGAGGAAGTCAGGCTGCCCGGGTTTCCGATTTATGGTAAAGGGATTATGCCGGTAATAATCTAAGCACTCTGAAAATGGAAAAATCCAGCTGAATCCTGACGGGAGAATATTTCGGTCTGGTAATCTGGAAAATAGAGCGGAAGTATATTAATCAAAGGTGTCGGTTTTCTGAACCGGTGCCTTTTTGTTGGCTGGAACTTTTAACCGCTCAGACTGCCTTGTTGGTAAGTCCGGTACCGATAAACTGGCTGTTATAAAGGTCGGCGTAGAAGCCGCCCTGAGCGATGAGTTCGCTGTGGCTGCCTTTCTCGATGACATTACCCTGATTCATAACCAGGATCAGGTCGGCGTGGCGGATGGTGGAAAGCCTGTGGGCAATGACGAAACTTGTCCGGCCTTTCATCAGTTCGAGCATGGCCTTGCGGATACAGGCTTCTGTTCTGGTATCAACATTGCTCGTCGCTTCGTCCAGGATCAGAATAGCTGGATCAGCGATTATAGCCCGGGCAATCGTCAGGAGTTGTTTTTGTCCTTGGGAAATATTGGAGGCCTCCTCGTTAAGGATGGTATTATAGCCCTCAGGAAGGGTTCTGATAAAGTGGTCGGCGTAAGCCGCCTCGGCTGCCCGGACAATCTCTTCTTCGCTGGCTCCTTCCCGGCCATAAGCGATATTATCCCGGATTGTTCCGTTAAAGAGCCAGGTATCCTGAAGGACCATTCCGAAAATACTGCGTAAAGCTCCGCGTTTCAAGTCTCTGATATCAACACCATCGATGGTGATTCTGCCGTCGTTAATCTCATAAAAACGCATCAGCAGGTTGACCAGGGTAGTTTTGCCAGCTCCGGTTGGGCCTACGATGGCGACAATCTGTCCTTCTTTGACATCTACACTCAGATTCTCAATAATCGGAACATCTTGCTTGTAGCCAAACCTGACGTTTTGGAATTTAACTTCGCCTCTGGGATCAAGGAGCACTTGGGCCTCACTGCTGTCAGGGATCTCTTCGGATTCATCCAGGATTTCAAATACCCGTTCCGCTGAGGCTATCGAGGACTGGATAATATTAGCTATATTCGCAGTCTGCACAATTGGGTAGGTAAATTGCCGGGAGTATTGGATAAAGGCCTGAACATCCCCGATTTCTATCAGCTTTTTCGTAACAAAAATACCGCCGATAACACAGACCAGGACATAGCCGATATTGCTGATAAAATTCATAATGGGCATGATAATGCCGGAAATAAATTGGGCTTTCCAGCCTGCCGTATAAAGTTTTTCGTTAATGTCGTTGAATTGAGCGATGGACTTCTCCTGGCGGCCGAAGACCTTGATTATTTGGTGACCGGTGTAGATTTCTTCAACATGGCCGTTGAGTAAGCCCAGCTCATTCTGTTGGGCCGTAAAGTATTTCTGAGAATATTTGGCAATAAATGCAGTCACAAATAATAAAAGCGGCAGGGTCACAATTGCTATCAGGGTCATAACCGGGCTGATGGTAAACATCATTATAATAATGCCAACTATAGAGACAACAGAGGTTATCAACTGGATTATACTTTGCTGCAGAGAGGTGCTGACATTGTCAATGTCATTGGTTACCCGGCTTAAGATATCTCCGAGTGTATGGGAATCGTAGAATTTGAGAGGGAGGCGGGCTAGTTTGTCATTGAGATCATTGCGCATGTCAAAAACGGTTTTTTGGGCCACACTTACCATGATATACTGCGTGAGATAACTAAATAAGGAGCTGAAAATAAAGAGTCCGCCTAAAAGAATAATTATTTGCCCGACATAACCAAAATCTATTTTGGCGCCGGGTACCTGTTTTATAATATCCAAACTGCCTTCGAATAATTTGGTTGTGGCCATACCCAGGATTTTTGGACTTAGGAGATTAAACAGGATGCTGAGGACAGCCATGAAAAACACAACCAGCAGGGGCAAACTACGGGGTTTTAAATAACTGAGGAGCCTTTTAAGGGTTTTTTGAAAATCCCTGGCTTTTTCTACAGGCATTCCTATGCCGCTCATAGGACCTCTGCCAAAACCACCGGGCCTGAAACCATCGCTGCCGCCTGACTCTTTGGTCGGTCTTTGATCTTTGCTTTCTTCACTCATGCTATTTCCTCCTCGGAAAGTTGGGAGGAGACGATCTCCTGATAGATTGCGCTGGTTTGCATTAGATCTTTGTGTTTACCCAGCCCGACTATCTGGCCTTTATCCATAACAATAATTTGATCGGCATCCAAAACCGTGCTGACCCGTTGGCCTACTACTATTACCGTAGCATCAGCGGTTTCTTTCCGGAGTGCAGCCCGCAGTCTGGCATCGGTTTTATAGTCAAGGGCGGAAAAACTGTCGTCAAAGATATAGATTTCCGGTTTTCGCACCAAGGCCCGGGCAATGGAAAGCCTCTGTTTCTGTCCGCCCGAAATATTTATACCGCCTTGGGCGATCAGGGAAGCAAAACCATTAGGCATATCTGAGATGAATTCGGTGGCTTGGGCTATTGCGGCAGCATGCCTGACCTCTTCATCTGTGGCATCTTCTTTGCCCAGGCGGATATTGTCGGCAACGGTACCGGTAAAAAGCATGGTTTTTTGGGGCACAAAACCGATTTTGGCTCTTAAATCTTTCTGAGCCATTTCCCGCACATCCAGACCATTAACTAAAACATGACCACTGTCAATGTCATAGAAGCGCGGGATCAGATTGATCAAAGTTGACTTACCTGATCCGGTACCGCCGATAATTGCTGTGATCTCGCCAGGTCTGGCTACAAAGGAAATATCCTTGAGTGCCGGGTATTCAGCACCAGGGTAGCAGAAAGTAACATTTTTAAACTCTATTAAACCCCTATTGCTGTCTGTGCTCTTAACCGCTTCCGCATCGCTGATTTCCGGAACTATCTCCAGCACTTCGTTGATTCTTATGGCAGAAGCTTCTGCCCGGGGGATCATAATGAACATAAACGATACCATAACAAGCGAAAACATGATAAGAATGGCATATTGAATAAAGGCCATCATATCCCCGACCAGCATATTGCCATGACTGATCCTAATTCCGCCAAACCAGACAATTGCCAGGGTTGTAAAGTTCATGACCAGCATCATGACAGGCATCAAGGCGGCCAACAGAATATTGACTTTGATTGCAGTTTCGGTTAAATCAAGATTGGATGCGCTGAATCGTTTTTTCTCGTAAGCAACACGGTTAAAGGCGCGGATAACCCGGATACCGCTCAGGCCTTCGCGAAAGACGCGGTTCAAGTTATCCAATTTTATCTGCATAGCTCTAAACAACGGGATGCTCTTACCGGCGGTAATATAAACAGTGCCCGTCAGAAGCGGCAGTACCACGACAAAAACCAGGGATAAGGCAGCATCTTTGGATACAGCCATGATAATCCCCCCAATGAACATCATGGGTGCACTGATCGTGATGCGCATCAGGAAGATCAATAATTGCTGGATCTGAGTAATATCGTTGGTTGTTCTGGTAATAAGGGAGGCGGTGCCTAACTTATTAAACTCATGGAGGGAATAGCTCTGTACCCGGGAGAACACACTGCTGCGTAAATTTTTGCTGTAACCTGTGGCAATTTTGGAGGACATATAGCCTGCCAAAATTGAACATACAGCACTGCCGGCGGCAATAATCAGCATGAAGCCGCCAATGCGCAGAATATAATTGGTATCTCCTGGGACGATGCCCCGGTCGACGATGTCAGCCATCAAAGTAGGCAGATAAAGCTCAACCAGGGATTGCAGAAAGATGAGAACTAAGACAACAGCCACAGAAATGGCGAAAGGTCTCAGGTACTTGAATAACTTAAGCATGCTTGATCATCTCCCGTCAGATGAGTTCTGATTATATTAGCATTTTAC
>DATMYJ010000042.1:0-3529 GCA_035561015.1 Desulfitobacteriaceae bacterium
GCGTATATTTATATTATCTATCGACATTATCATATTTAGTATTATTTCAAGTTCATTTTACAGCATCGTTGCAGTAGCTCAGGAATTTGTATAAATAATGGTTTGCCTCCTAAACGGTATAGCTGCTCATAGAGATGATCAGATGGTCCAGGTTGAAGATCGTATCCAAATCGATAAACCCGCCGAACAAGGGTGGGATTTTTTTCTCCGCCCCAGCCACCGCTGACACAAACCGGCCGGCAGCTGTCGGAATTGAATTTTCAAATTTAGATATACCGCATACAACCATCGCCATAAGTGAAGGATAGAGAAATGAAAACCAGAAGGATCACCGGACTCATGCTTGCTGCGCTGCTGTTTTTCCTCACCGCCTGCGCAGGGAAGATATCAACCCAGGCGGCTGCCGCAGCCACGCAGCAGCCTCAGGCCACCGCGATTGCCACGCAAGCTGCCGCAGCGCCCACGGTACCGCCTCAGCCAAACGCGACTGCCACCATGGTTGATACCAGGAAGCCTTTAGGCATCATCGCGATCGGGCACTCTGGCTTGACGGGCGAGAGTTCAGATACCACCCGGTTACCCGGCATGCCCGCCCTGGAAAACTCCTGGGCCACTGGCAATTCGTCAAAGGTCAACAGTGTTTATAAAAGGCTGGCAGCGGTCTACCCCGAAATCGTTGGACATGTCGCCAACGAGGCAGTCGGCGGCTCTCTCGTAACAGACCTTGCCGACCAGGCCCGCGCAGCCCTCCAAAAAGTGCCCAACCCGCAATTGGTGATCATCAAGACCATTGATAACGATATCCGCTGCGACGGCAGCGACCAAAATTTTATCAAGGGCTTCGGTAATGCCGTGGCAGAAGCGTTGGATGTCATTGTAAAAGCTTCCCCGGATAGCAAGATCTTGATCGTCAGTCAGCCCGGACGGCCGGCAACCAATGCGGCTGCGACCGCCGTTGACCCCAATGCTGTAGCCAAAATTGAAGGCACCGGGATATGCGCCATGTTTAACCCTGACGGGAGTATGAACAAGGAGCACATCGCCACCCTGACTGGCATCATTGAAAGTTATGAGGCCGAACAGACCCGGGTGTGCAGCCTGGTGCCGCAGTGCAAAACGGACGGCGGAGCCTTTGCCACCTATATCGATGATATCTCCCGCATGACGCCTGATCTGGGCCATCTGACCGTGGAAGGTCAGGCCCGCCTGGCGGAGATCATCTGGCCAGTGGTCTCCAACCTGCTCGCTTTGAAATAAATCGCTAAGGGTGTGGAAATCCCGCCGATGCTCGCTGCTGCCCGGCGGGCGGAGGGTTTTGAGCCGGTGAGGAGAGGGCTTGAAGGATGAAGCGCCTTCCTGAAATGGGAGGCGCTTTTTTGTTGCGCCTAAGAAGGGAACGGCTACAATTAATAGCAGTGGGAATTAAGACAACAGATAACGGTGCAGCCTGCCCTGTAAGGGTCAATAGCGAATTCACCTACTGGCTTATTTCCTATTCGCCATAGAAAAGGGAGAGGATGCCATGCCTGACTTGAAAGGATTTTTTAAACCCAATGTTCTCCGGTTGGAACAAAAAGGCGATATAAGCGGTTTGATTAAGGCCCTTGCACATTCGGACGAGAATATACGCTACGAAGCAATCGGAGCGTTGTGCAGGCTAAGGGATGCGCATAGTTCGACGTTGAAATCTAATGAGGATGATAACGCCAAGAAGATCATTAACGAAGCATTGGTGAGTGACATACAGGATATTGAGCACTTAATGTGGCTGGTAGGGGGGGATTATACATATAGTAAAACAAAACCGGATGAAAATGAAAAGAATAAAGCGTTTGCCTTGTTGGTGATGATCGGGACACCTGCAGCAACAACAATTATTGGAAAGAAATTTGATGGTAAAAAGCCGGTTGATTACATCTTTAAGCAGATATTGAAAAAAATGGGAAGTTCTGCAGTCGAACCCCTTATCGCCAGATTATCTGATGAGAAAGCGCATGGTCAAAGTTATTGTGCCGAGATTCTGGGAGATATTGGTGACGTCCGCGCAGTAGAACCACTCATCAAGACCCTTAAGGGATGGTCATCATCAGAAGTGGCGGAAGCTGCAAAGGCACTGGGCAAGATAAAAGATGCCAGGGCTGTCGAACCGCTCCTCGAGGAATTGGATAGTGCATATAATAATCGTGTTCGAGAGATCGCTGAGAAAAAGTATCCTAGTTCCTATGACCAATATTCCAATTGTCGTGAAAATGCTGCAGAGGCACTGGGACAAATAAATGATGCCAGAGCGGTAGAACTACTCATTAAAGTTCTTGGTGATGATATTGCACAGGTTCGTCAGAAGACTGTACAGGCACTGGGCAAACTAAAAGATGCCAGGGCTTTAGCGCCGCTTGAAAAGATGCGTAACGACAAGGATTCTAGCGTGCGAGCGGCTGCTGATGAGGCGTTGAATAGTATGGGTTATAAACCCGCTTTGGAACCGCTTATTCGTGATCTCTCTAGTGGAGATTGGAATGTGCGCCTGGCGGCGGTTGAGGCATTGGAGAGAACACAGGAAGCTTCTGCATTTGAACCGCTGGCCAGATTGCTTGCAGACAACGATATTCAAGTGTGTAAAGCAGTAGTGAAAGCGGTTAAAACAATTAATAAGGAAAAAGCAGAAGAAGTCATAGACAATTTATGCAGAACAGGTCATATTTTTGGAACATGGATTCATGGTGATTATCGGGAAATGGCCCCTCCCAGTCATAGGGAATGTGTGAGGTGCGGCTATCAGGAAATCTGTTCTGACCATCGTTGGGGGAGCGAAGTGAGAGATTATAATGAGGAAACGGATAGAACATTATTCTTCAACGAATGTGTGATCTGTGGAGCGAGGATATACACCCACTAATATGCCTTCAGACGAAGGCAAAAAATTGGTAACGTCTTCTTCATTGGATCTTTTCATACCAATGCTTCTTATGCTTGAATCAGACACAGGAGAGGGCTTGTAGTTTTAATTTTGTATCAAACTCCTAATCCCGTGGATAAAAACCTTCACTGACATGAGACAGCAAACCGTCGAGATTGGCATTCTGTAGTATGGGGTTAAGATCCGGGCGGTTTTGAGCCGGTGAGGGGAAGGGTTGAAGGATGAAGTGCCTTCCTGATTTGGAAGGCGCTTTTTGTTGCATCGAAAAGGGGAATGGCTACAATTAACACCAGTGGGAAATAAAACAACGGAAAACTTCACAAATTTTAAGCCACTGTAGAGCATATGAAGAAAATAATTGATCTTTCAAACGTTGAAGCAAAAGAATATTTCCTTAAGGGGAGTAGTTATTTCAATGGAGATATGCCAAGTTACATCAGCTTTGAGCCGATTCTATCCGAGGTCGAAGCGGTGCTTAAAGGGCGAAATTTTAATGAATTAAAATCCGCAAACCCAAACGGTTTTCCAGGTGTCAACTACAATTTCTTAGCAAATAAGGACGGCAAGTTCGCTTGGCGACCATTGGAGCTGATTCACCCAGCCATATATATT
>DATMYJ010000043.1:0-7283 GCA_035561015.1 Desulfitobacteriaceae bacterium
GCAAGAAGTGATAAAGCCTGAGACTTCCTAATGGACAGAAATGTTCCTATTTTTATCAGGAATAGAAGAGGTGAAGATTTATGAATAATACCATGACTGAAGTGCTGGAATTCATTCAGGAAAATGATGTGAAGTTTATCAGGCTGGCTTTTTGTGATATTTTCGGCACCCAGAAAAATATTTCGATTATGCCGCAGGAACTGCCCAGAGCCTTTAAGTATGGTATTTCTTTTGATGCTTCAGCGATCAGTGGATTTATGAACGTTGAAGCATCAGATCTGTTTCTGGTTCCTGATCCGGTGACCCTCTCTATTCTGCCCTGGAGGCCCAGTAATGGACGTGTAGTGCGCTTCTTCTGTGACATTAAGCATCCGGATGGGGCTCCATTTGAAGGGGATGGCAGGAATATTCTCCGCAAGACCATCCGGGAAGCTGAAGCTTTAGGTTATAATTGTAAGATAGGATCGGAGTGCGAATTTTATCTTTTCCGCTTGGATGAGAGAGGTATGCCCACTGCGATACCTTATGATTTTGCAGGGTATTGCGATATTGCCCCGATGGACAAGGGAGAAAATGTCCGGCGGGAAATTTGCCTGACCCTGGAAGAGATGGGAATCAGGCCGGAAAGCTCCCACCACGAGCAGGGTCCTGGCCAAAATGAAGTTGATTTTAAGTATAGCGATGTCCTGACTGCTGCCGATAATTTGGTGACCTTTAAATCGGTTGTCAAGACAGTGGCTGCCCGCAATGGACTGCATGCCTCATTTATGCCCAAACCTCTGGCCAAGAACAGCGGCAGCGGCCTGCATATCAATATTTCACTTTTTAAGAATGGTCTGAATATCTTCAATAATCCTCATAAAGAGCATGGGGAAGTCCCTGAGGAATTTACAGCCGGGGTAATGTCCAAGATCCCAGAGATGACGGCATTTTTGAATCCCCTGGTCAATTCTTATACTCGCTTTGGGGAATTTAAGGCACCAAAATATATTACCTGGTCCAACCAAAACCGTTCCCAGCTGATTCGGATACCCGCTGCTGAGGACGAATACTGCCGCATAGAGCTGCGTTCACCTGACCCCTCCTGTAATCCTTATCTGGCCTTTGCCCTGGTAATTCAGGCGGGACTGGAGGGAATCAGGAAGCAGATGCCGCTCATCCCCGCTTTCGATACTAACCTTTATGAAGCTGAAGCAGATAAAATTTACGGCTTGGACCTGATTCCTGAAAATCTGGGCGCAGCGATTAAAATTGCGCTGAAAAGTACTTTTATCCAACAAGTTTTACCTCAAAAAACAATTGATAATTTTTTAAGCAGCAAGCTGTCAGAATGGAACCGCTATACACAGGAGGAAAACAAAGAGCAATTGGAAAGAGAGATGTATTTCTTAAAGGTCTGATAAGCAGAAGGGGAGGGAAGGTGGTGTGTTATGGACAATGTGCTGCTTGTTTCAAGCAATGATAAAGGGAAAATATTTTTATCAGAGCTTTTAAGAGCACATGATTTTTCCGAAATCACTACCGTGAAAAGCAGCGGGGAAGCCCGCAGACTGCTAAATCAGAAGGATTTTGAATTAGTTGTCATCGACGCCCCACTAAGAGATGAATCCGGGGAAGAGCTATCCTTAATGGTGACAGATATTTCCCTGGCGGGAGTGATCCTGATTGTTAAAGCGGGAATAGCAGATGATGTCTCCGCAAAAGTAGAGGATTACGGCGTGTTTGTCCTGCCTAAGCCTCTGAGCCGGCAAATGTTTTTCCAGGCCTTAAAACTGATAGCCGCTTCCAGGAGGAGGCTCCTGGGTCTTCAGAGGAAGAATATCCAATTGCAGAAGAAGATCGAAGACATCCGCCTGGTGGATAGGGCCAAAAGCGCCATTATCCAATATTTGAGTCTTACTGAGCCGCAGGCCCACAGGTATATCGAAAAACAAGCGATGGACAGACGGATCAGCAAAAGGGAAGTGGCGGAAGATATTCTCAATACCTATAAGTGCTAAAATGAAAATAACGGGGGATCGGAATGCAGCAATATATCTATCTTGTCCTCGAAAATGGGCAAATTTTTAAAGGGAAACCCTTTGGCGCCGCCGGGGAGGCAGTCGGTGAGATCGTTTTTACTACCGGTATGACCGGATATTTGGAAACCTTGACTGACCCGAGCTATTACGGGCAGATTGTGGTTCAGACTTTTCCCTTAATAGGCAACTATGGTATTATTCCCTCCGATTTTGAGAGCCCTTCTCCCCATGTCAAAGCTTATATTGTCCGTGAGTGGTGTCAAGTTCCATCCAACTTCCGCAGTGAGGGTGAGCTTGACCTTTTTTTGAGTGAGCATAATATAGTGGGAATTTACGGACTGGATACACGGGAACTGACCAAGATTATCCGGGAGGTTGGGGTGATGAATGCCAAGATTACCCCAACGCTTGCTGATCTTGATAATATATTGGCCGAAATTAAGAACTACAGAATTATTGAGGCGGTGCAAGCAGTCAGCAGCAGGGAGATCTTGGTCTCCAAAGGAGAACCGGGAGGATATAAGGTGGTGTTGTGGGATTTTGGGGCAAAGGAAAATATTCGCCGCGAGCTCTTAAAACGCGGCTGCGAAGTCCTGACTGTGCCTGCCAATACCTCTGCGGAAAAAATTCTGAATTTAAGGCCGGATGGGGTAATGCTTTCCAACGGGCCTGGCGATCCGGCTGACAACAAAGAGATTATTGGGGAACTGGCTAAGTTATCCAAGTCAGGTGTTCCCATCTTCGGAATTTGCTTAGGCCATCAGCTGTTGGCTCTGGCCCAGGGAGCAGAAACTGCCAAACTTAAATACGGGCATCGGGGTGCCAACCAGCCTGTCCAAAATCTGAGAACTGGCCGAGTGTATATAACCAGCCAAAACCATGGCTATGCAGTTGTGGCCGACAGTCTTCCGGCCCAGGCCAGTTTAAGTTTTCTGAATGCCAATGATGGGACCTGTGAAGGTATTGAATATCAAAATATGCCTGCTTTCTCGGTCCAGTTTCACCCTGAGGCTTCGCCAGGACCTCTTGATACCACCTATTTATTCGATCAATTTATCGACCTTGTCAGGGAGGAATACGCAAAATGCCGCTAAACCAGGAAATAAAGAAGGTACTAGTGATTGGCTCAGGACCGATAGTAATTGGACAGGCAGCGGAATTCGATTATGCGGGGACGCAAGCCTGCCGGGCTCTGAAAGAAGAGGGTTTAGAAGTAGTTTTAGTAAACTCCAATCCGGCAACGATTATGACGGATAATGCCATGGCCGATCAAATCTATATCGAACCTTTGACAGTAGAAACCATCAAAAGGATCATTATCAAGGAATGCCCGGATAGCATCTTATCCACGCTCGGCGGCCAGACCGGTCTCACTCTTTCCATGCAGCTGGCTAAAGAAGGGTTTCTGGAAAAACAGGGTGTCAAGTTATTGGGCGCTGATCCGGAAACGATTGATAAGGCTGAAGACAGGCAGATGTTTAAGGATACCATGCAGTCCATCGGTGAGCCTGTCATTCCTTCGGTAGTAACTACTGATGTCCCTGCTGCCCTGGCTTTTGCCAGGGAGATTTCCTATCCTGTAATTGTCCGCCCAGCCTTTACTCTGGGGGGGACAGGCGGAGGCATTGCCTCCAATGACAAGGAACTGCAGGAAATAGCGGCGAATGGTCTCCGGCTTTCGCCTATTAGCCAGGTCCTCATTGAAAAATGTATCTCCGGCTGGAAAGAAATAGAATTTGAAGTGATGCGGGACCGGGTGGGTAATGTCATTACAGTTTGCAGTATGGAGAATTTTGATCCGGTAGGGGTGCATACGGGAGACAGCATTGTCATTGCTCCGGCGGTTACTCTTTCCGACAAGGAGTATCAGATGCTCCGTTCGGCTGCTTTAAACATTATTACATCCCTGGGAGTGGAAGGGGGCTGTAACTGTCAATTTGCCCTGCATCCCGACAGCTTCGAGTATGCTGTAATTGAGGTCAACCCCAGAGTTTCCCGCTCTTCAGCCCTGGCCTCCAAGGCTACCGGCTACCCGATTGCCAAGGTGGCAGCCAAAATAGCAGTTGGTTATACGTTGGATGAAATCAGGAATGCCGTAACCGGCAAGACCTGTGCTTGTTTTGAGCCGGCCCTGGATTATGTGGTAGTCAAACTGCCCAAGTGGCCTTTTGATAAATTCGTTTACGCCAAACGTACCCTTGGTACCCAGATGAAAGCCACCGGCGAAGTGATGGCTATTGGCACGAGCTTTGAGCAAGCTATCATGAAAGCGGTCAGGGGAGCCGAAATCTCCCTGGACAGTCTTAACCTGCCGAAACTGAAAAAACTTACTGATACTCAGATTGAAGAGTTGCTGAATGTCTGTGACGATGAGAGGCTCTTCGTCATATTTGCAGCCCTGCACAGGGGTATTTCCTGTGAATCAATTCATGAAGTCACCAGGATTAACCTTTGGTTCCTATATAAACTGGCCCATCTTGCAGCCCTGGAAAAAGAACTTGCCGGCAGGACTTTAACCCGGGAACTATATCTGGAAGCAAAATTATTAGGGTATCCCGATAAAGTTATCGAACGTCTTTCCGGCTGCAAGGTTGAGCAGCCGCTCAGGGCTTCTTATAAAATGGTCGATACCTGCGCTGCCGAATTTGAAGCCGAGACTCCCTATTTTTATTCGACCTATGATGAGGTCAATGAGGCCGCACAGTTTATCAAAGCCCGAAACTGCGGGAAGAAAACGATTATTGTCTTTGGTTCCGGACCAATCCGGATCGGCCAGGGTATCGAGTTTGATTATGCTTCCGTCCATTGTGTCTGGGCACTGAAGAAAGCAGGCTATGAAGTAGTTATCGTCAACAACAATCCGGAGACCGTGTCTACCGATTTCGATACAGCTGACCGCTTGTATTTTGAACCGCTGACCAATGAGGATGTCCTGAATGTGATCCATACGGAACAGCCTTACGGGGTAGTAGTCGCTTTTGGCGGCCAGACTGCCATCAAGCTGACCAAGTTTCTGGAGGCAGAGGGAGTTCGGATCCTGGGTACATCGGCCGACAGCATCGATAGGGCTGAGGACAGGGAACGTTTTGACGCCTTGCTGGAAAGCTTAGCCATTAAACGTCCGCGGGGATATACAGTCATGAACAAGGAAGAAGCTCGGCAAGCTGCCAATAAGCTGGGATATCCGGTCTTGATGCGGCCTTCCTACGTGCTTGGCGGTCAAAATATGATTATTGCTTTCAGTGACGATGATATCCGCGAATATATGGATATTATCCTTGCTTACAACATTGAGAATCCGGTTCTGATCGATAAATACCTGACGGGAATCGAAATTGAGGTCGATGCCATCTGTGACGGCGAGGAAGTTCTTATCCCTGGCATCATGGAGCATATCGAACGGGCCGGCATCCATTCCGGTGATTCGATCGCAGTCTATCCTGCCTGGAACTTAAGCGGAGAACTGACTGAACTGGTAATTGAATACTCCCATAAACTGGCCCTGGCCCTGAACACTCAGGGGCTGGTCAATATCCAGTATATTATTCATGCCGGAGAAATCTATGTCATTGAAGTCAACCCCCGCTCTTCCCGCACCATTCCCTACATCAGCAAAGTGACCGGGGTGCCGATGGTCGATCTCGCCACCAGGGCGATTCTGGGCGAAAAATTAAGAGATATGGGCTATGGTACAGGGCTTTATAAAACACCTCCTTATATCGCCGTGAAGGTCCCGGTTTTTTCCTTTGAAAAACTCATTGATGTGGATGTGCACCTGGGTCCGGAGATGAAGTCTACGGGTGAGGTCCTGGGTATTGGCAAATCCCTGGCCGAAGCCCTTTATAAGGGACTGGTGGCAGCCGGCTATAAGATGGTAAAGCAGGGCGGAGTCCTCCTTACGGTCCGGGACAGCGACAAACCGGAGATGGTCGATATTGCCAGGAAATATGCGGAGTTAGGTTTTGCTCTCTATGCTACCAACGGAACGGCCAGAATTCTGGAACAAGCCGGTTTACAGGTGATTTCAGTTAAAAAGATTCATGAAGCAGAGCATGACAATATCCAAACCCTCCTGGAAAGCGGTAAAATCAATTATGTTATTTCCACATCCTCCAAGGGCAGGCTGCCCGGCCGGGACAGCGTTAAAATCCGCCGGAAAGCGGTAGAAAGGGCTATCCCTTGCCTGACCTCCCTGAATACCGCTAATGCCCTGGCCGACAGCCTGAAGAGCCGTTATTCCCAGAGCAACACCGAGTTGGTGGATATTAATAATATGAGAACTGAACGTCTGCAGCTCAGCTTTACCAAAATGCAGACCTGCGGCAACGATTACATCTATTTCAATTGTTTCCAGCAGAATGTCGTTAGCCCCGAATCCCTGAGTGTCTATTTATCTGACAGGCATTATGGTATCGGCGGTGATGGGATTGTGCTCATTTATCCCTCAGATAAGGCCGAGGCCAAAATGCAGATGTTTAATTTAGATGGCAGCGAAGGTAAAATGAGTGGCAATGCCCTTACTTGCATCGGAAAATACCTCTACGACAATCAGATCACTGTCAAAGATCAGATTGCCATAGAGACTTCCAGCGGGATCAAAAAGCTCAAACTTTACATTCTAAATAATAAGGTGGATTCGGTCTGTGTGGATATGGGCCCGGCGGAGTTTGACCCTGAGAAGATTCCGGTGAAACTGCCCTCACCGGCGATCGTAGATCAACCAGTTACATTAGATGGCCGGGATTACCGGATAACCTGTCTGTCATTGGGAAATCCTCATTGTGTTGTTTTTAGTGACAGCCTGGAAAGTATTGATATTGATGTGGCAGGACCGTCCTTCGAATATTCACCCTTATTTCCTGAGCGAGTTAATGTGGAATTCGTCACGGTTATAGACAAAAATACACTTAAAATGCGGGTCTGGGAAAGAGGCAGCGGCGAAACTCTGGCAGCCGGCACCAGTGCCTGCGCGGCGGCAGTGGCAGCAGTGCTCAATGGATATTGCCAGAAGGGCGAGTATATTTTGGTTAAACTCAAGGGAGGCGATCTGACTGTCAAATATACGGCTGACAAGGTCTTTATGACAGGGAAACCGGAAAAGGTCTTCGAAGGCAGAGTGGAGATCTAAGTATTTTTGTTGCCGGCCATGTAATACGTCTGGAAATGAGTGATGACCTGATATGGAAGAAAAGCTCATTGCTCCCTGTGGGATGCTTTGATAGCAAGACTTTTGGAAATTCTGTTGCTATAATAATTTTAGAA
>DATMYJ010000044.1:0-12128 GCA_035561015.1 Desulfitobacteriaceae bacterium
GGTAGTCTTGACAATAAGGCAATGCTTTAATATATTAAAGTAAGAAAGTCAAGCTGCAGGACCGGGCAGATTGAATTAGAGTAATCTGCTGCTTGCATTGGAGGTATAGCCAAGTGGGGATCGATGAACGCTTAAAAGACAAAATGACGGATAACCTGTTCGAAGCGATATTACTGCTCAAGAACAAGGAAGAATGCTACTGCTTTTTCGAAGATATTGCCACAGTAGCTGAAATCAAGGCTATGGCTCAACGCCTGGAAGTAGCCAGGTTATTAAAAGAAAATGTCACCTATACTGCAATTGCTGAAGCAACTGGGGCCAGCACAGCGACAATCAGCAGAGTCAAACGCTGTTTGTTTTTTGGAGCTGATGGCTACCAGCTGGTATTGTCTCGTCTTGCCCGCAGGGAAGAAGACCTGGCAGCTGAAACAGATAAAGACAATCCACAAGATGAAAGAGGAGTGTTATAAATGCAGCGATCTTACCTGGGCTTGCGTATTCCGGAAGGGATGCATGATTTATTGCCGGAGGAACTTGCTCTCCAGGAACGCCTGGAAGGAAATATCTTAACTCTTTTCCGGAGTTGGTCATATCAGAAAATTGTCACTACAGCTTTGGAATTTGGAGCCTGTGTTCAGCAGGATCCTGATGGGGAAGACCAACTTTACAAATTCTTTGACCGCAAGGGGCGTATCCTGGCCTTGCGTCCCGAATTCACAACTCCCATTGCCCGTTTGGTGAGCACGCGCCTGCGCGGTCAGGAACAGCCTCTGCGCCTTTGCTATGGGGAAGATGTTTTCCGCAACAGTGCGGCCAGACATCGCGAGTTTCGGCAAGTAGGCGTTGAATTGGTAGGTTCCAGGGCCGGGCTGGCTGATGCCGAAGTGATTGCTTTGGCAGTAGAGGCTATCAAAAGCTTAGGCCTTAATGATTTTCAAATCAATCTGGGCCATATGGGCATATTTCTGGGTTTAATGAAGGAAGCGGGAATTGAGCAGGAGATGCAAGCCCAACTGGAGGATGTTTTAGCTCGTAAGGATATGGTGGGTATCGAGATTCTGGTGAGAGCAAGCAGTTTATCTGAAGATTGGCAGCAGCTGCTTTTGCGCTTGCCGCATCTTCATGGCCGGGAGGAAATGCTGGACGAGGTTCTGAGCTGGAGTGAGAGTCCGGAAATTAAAGAAGCAGTCGAGGGCTTGCGCCAGGTCTACAGTTATCTGGCGGATTTTGGTGTGCAAAACCATGTTGCTTTGGATTTAGGAATATTGCGGGGCTTTTCTTATTATACCGGGGTAATTTTTGAAGGTTATGTCCCAGAGGTAGGCTTTCCGCTTGTGGAAGGCGGTCGTTATGACACGCTGTATGCTGATTTTGGTTATCCTTTGGCAGCTACAGGGTTTGCTCTTAACCTGGGCAGTATTCTGGGCCAGTTTCCGCCGGAACCTCTGGCCAATGCTGATGTCCTGGTTTATGGCTCTGATGCCCAGGCAGTGATAAGACAGTGTCAGGTCCTGCGCAGTCAAGGTAAACGAGTGGAAATGGACTTGAACGGGCTCAGTGCCAGGGAGGCTCAGGAATTAGCCGCCAGAAAGCATATACTTATTCTCCAGGAGGTCTAGAGAAGAAACTGGGGTTTAAGGCCAATTGAGTCTTGGCAGCCGAACTGCTAAATTTCAAAGGCTATTTTTTAAGAAAGGATTGGATGCATATGCGTAAACTTGCTGTACTTACCGGCGGAGGAGATTGTCCAGGGCTCAATGCTGTCATTAGAGCAATGGTTAAAACAGCTGAAAAACACAATATTAAGATATTGGGTATCAGGGACGGTTTCCATGGAGCTGTCCTTGATGATTATCTTCCTTTGGGCTATAAGGAAGTTTCAGGAATTTTACCGCGGGGCGGCACAATTCTGGGTGCATCTAATCGTGATAACCCCTTTGCTTTTATTGATTATGAGAAAGATGACACTGTTAGCGTCGATCGTTCTGACGATGTTCTGGCCCATTTGCAGGCTCATGGGGTAGAGGCTCTGCTGGTGATTGGCGGAGATGGCAGTATGCATATTGCTTTGGAACTTGCCCATAAGGGTTTGAACGTTATCGGGGTACCCAAGACTATTGATAATGATCTCATGGCTACTGACCAGACCTTCGGTTTTCAAACTGCAGTCAATACCGTTCAGGAAGCTCTGGACAGATTGCATACGACGGCAGAATCACATCACCGCATACTTATTCTGGAAGTCATGGGCAGGTATGCCGGCTGGATAGCGCTCTATGCCGGTATTGCCGGGGGAGCAGATGTTATTCTTATCCCGGAAATTCCCTATCAATTTGATAAAGTTGTTAAGGCCGTGGAACTCAGGGCCAAAAAAGGCAAGAGATTCAGTATTTTTGTGGTGGCCGAAGGAGCCAGGCCTTTGGGTGGAGATATGGTTGTAGAAAGGCAAATAATCGGCCGGGCGGATCCCCTGAAACTTGGTGGAATCGGCTCCAAACTGGGGAAGGAATTGGAGGATTATACAAAAGCAGAAACCAGGGTGACTGTTCTGGGACATATCCAAAGAGGAGGATCGCCAATTGCTTATGACCGTGTTCTGGCCACCCGCTATGGTGTAGCCGCTATTGAAGCTGCTCTGGCAAAAGATTATGGAAAAATGGTGGCCCTGCAATGCACAGACATTGTGCGGGTCCCAATTAGTCAGGCTGTGAATCAATTAAAATTAGTACAAATAGATGATCCTGTTTTATTAGCTGCCCGCAGCCTGGGCATTTTAATGGGAGACTGAATATTTGAGGATAGGGGATCGAGGTTCGAAGATCGTATATCATGTATCGCCTAGCGGGCATCGGATAAGGGTTGCCGGGAGGAAATATAGCTGTTATAATACTACTATGCTAATACTTTAACTAACTAAAGTAAAGAAGTCTTTGCTTTAGAATGATTAAACATTAAGCATTGAGTACTGAGTATCGAGCATTAAGCATTATGAATTAAGCATTATGCATTAATTAAAGGGGATGGATTTGTGCCGCGTAATTTCTTAACTATCGCTTTACCCAAGGGGAAATTATTGACTGACTCTTTACAATTATTAAATAAGACAGGTTTGGATTGTCTTCAGGTTGATGAGGATTCCCGTCATCTCTATTTTGACTTTCCTGAGGCTCAGACCAGAATAATTATCTGCCGTCCAACAGATATCCCGACCTATGTTGAATACGGAGCAGCGGATATTGGCTTTGTAGGCAAAGATACCTTGTTAGAAGAAAATAAGGACGTTGCCGAACTCCTGGACTTAAAGTTTGGTTACTGTCGTTTTGTGGTGGCAATGCCGGAAGATAAGGTTCCGCCTTTGCTGCCCAGCGGGGAGTATGATCTCAGTGTTCTTAACCATCAGCGGGTGGCAACCAAATTTCCCAGGGTAGCCCAAACCTTTTTTTCGCAGTTAGGCATGCAGGTGATAACCATCAAACTGCATGGCAACATAGAACTGGCCCCCAAGGTCGGCCTGGCGGAAATGATTGTGGATATAGTATCAACAGGGAAAACCCTGGTGCAAAACCATCTGCTGGAGGTAGCCCCGATTCTGGAAGCTACCACCCGCCTGATAGCTAATCGTGTTGCCTACCGGATGAAATACGAAAGAATTCACGAATTGGCCGAGGGTCTGAGGACATATGTCAACGGGGTTGCTTAACAGAGTCTGCTTGCCAGGTTTATTTTGGAGCAAAGGGGGTTAATACTCCGGTGAAAATAGAGAGTATTAGTGAATTGGATTTACAGCGTCTGACCCGTAAATCTTATGGCGATGACGAAAAACTGGAAAGACAAGTGGCCGGGATTCTGAGGAAAGTCCGGGAGGAGGGAGATGAAGCCCTCTACCAGTTAACGGAGGAATTTGATGGGGTTGATTTACGGGAATGCGGCCTGCAGGTTACCTCCCAGGAATGGGTGGAGGCTTATGAGCAGGTTGATATAGAATACCTGGAAGCGATTCGGGCGGCCAGAAAAAATATCCTCGGTTTTCATGAAAAACAGAAGCGTACATCCTGGCTGGAACCTGCTGAGGATGGAAGTATGCTTGGGCAATTGTTACGGCCCCTGCAGCGGGTAGGCATTTATGTCCCAGGGGGCACAGCCTCATATCCCTCCTCGGTTTTGATGAATGCCTTGCCGGCAGTGGTGGCGGGGGTTGAAGAAATTGTCATGGTCAGTCCGCCCGGAGAAAATGGAAAACTTTTGCCTGAGGTGCTTGTGGCGGCGGCTGAAGCCGGCGTCAAGGAAGTCTACAAAGTAGGAGGGGCCCAGAGTATTGCAGCCTTGGCTTATGGAACCAAACAAATCTCCTCGGTTGACAAGATTACAGGCCCGGGAAATATATATGTAACCCTGGCCAAAAAACAGGTTTTTGGCCTGGTCGATATCGACATGCTGGCCGGACCGAGTGAGATTCTAATTTTGGCCGATGAGAGTGCTGAGCCGGCAGAATTAGCGGCCGACCTCTTGTCCCAGGCCGAACACGACCGTCTGGCCTCGGCGATTCTGGTTTCGCCGCAGCGTGATCTTTTGGAAAAAACGATCAGGCAGGTAGAAGGCCAGTTGGCGACTCTGCCGCGGGCGGCTATTGCCCGCGCTTCCTGGGAAAATTATGGTGCTGTCATTCTGGTTTCCGATTTGGAGGAGGGAATGGCTTTAGCGAACATCATTGCCCCTGAACATTTTGAACTGGTGGTTAATGACCCTGTGACTTGGCTGGGACGAGTGCGTAATGCCGGAGCTGTTTTTTTGGGACGTTTTTCGCCCGAACCGGTTGGAGATTATTTTGCCGGCCCTAATCATGTTCTGCCTACCGGCGGGACGGCTCGTTTTTATTCACCTTTGAATGTGGATACTTTTGTTAAGAAAATCAATGTTGTTGGTTATTCCCAGGAAGCTCTGGAAAAAGATGCCGCAAAAATTGCTCTTTTGGCAAGACGGGAGGGCTTGGAAGCCCATGCTCGGGCTGTAGAGGTAAGGTTCGATGAAAAATAATAGTGGAATCACAGTCAATCTTCAGGAATTGATTCGTCCTGAAATCAGGGAACTGCGAGCCTATCAAAGTCATCTTTATCCCGGAGTTGTCAAAATGGATGCTAATGAAAATCCTTTTCCCTGGCCGGCAGGTATGAGGGAAGCTTTATTTGGGGAAGACATAATTTTTAATCGTTATCCCGATAGCAGTGCCCGGGACTTAAAAGCAGCCATTGCCGGCTATGCAGGAGTAAACAGCGAGGAAATTCTGATAGGCAATGGTTCTGATGAGGTTATTCAGCTTATTTTGGCAACCTTTGGCGGGGTGGGAAAAGCTGTTGTTCTGCATCCCCCCACCTTTGGCATGTATGATGCTGCTGCCTGTATAACGGCTACTGCTGTTATCAGGGTGCCTCTGCGCCAAGGTCTCTATCTGGATACCGAGGGTGTTTTGGCAGCGGCAAGTTCTCCTGAGGTCAGCACCATAATCCTGTGCAGTCCCAACAATCCTACCGGCACCTTATTCGAGCGGGCGGAACTTTTGCGATTAGTGGGAGAGACCGGTAAAATAATTATTATGGATGAAGCCTATGCTGAATTCTCCGGAGAATCCATTACTGATGAGATCAGGAAGCATCCCAACCTTTTAGTAATGCGGACCTTTTCCAAGGCTTTTGCTCTGGCTGGATTAAGACTGGGCTATCTGCTGGGTCAAGCGGCAACCATTGAGTTGGTTAATCGTGTCAAACAACCGTTTAATGTCAATGTATTTACCCAAAGAGCCGGGATTATAGCACTCCGCTATCTGGAACAGTACCAGGCTCAGATCGCCGAAATAAAAGCTGAAACAGCCAAACTCTCGAAGGCCCTGAGTGAAATTCCGGGTTTAATAGTATATCCCACTCAAGCCAATTTCATTTTATTTCAGCCTGATGATCCTGATATTTGGGCTGAAAAGCTCTTGGCTTCCGGCTTTTTGCTTCGGCATATGGGCGATTTACCTGTTTTGGGAAAATGTTTGCGGGTCAGTGCCGGTCTGCCCGAGGAAAATTCAGCATTTATTCAGGCAATAAGGGCCCTTGCCTCGGAAAGAGGGCTATTAAAGAGTCGGAACAGTGAGGGGGAAAGCAGAGGTGCGTGAAGGAACAGTGGAGCGTCAAACCCGGGAAACCACAATCAGTGTTCAGCTGAGACTGGACGGGACCGGGGAGTCGGAAATTGATAGCGGTATCGGGTTTTTTAATCACATGCTGAGTTCCATGTGCCGGTTCGCTTATTTTGATTTGCAGCTGACGGCCAAGGGAGATCTGGAGGTGGATCAGCATCATACTATTGAAGATTGCGGCCTTGCTATCGGTCAGGCCTTCCGTGAGGCTGTCGGCGACAAAAAGGGGATAGAACGTCTGGGAGAAGCTTTGCTGCCGATGGATGAAGTTTTAGTGCAGGTTGCCTTGGATATTTCCAACCGTCCCTATCTGGTTTGGGATATGGAATGTGCCGGCGGTAATGTTGGCGAGTTTCCGGCCGAAATGGCTGAAGAGTTTTTTCGCGCTTTGGCAGTACAGGCTGGCTTGACCCTGCATATCCGTCTTCTGAGCGGCAAAAACCGTCACCATATATTGGAGGCTGTCTTTAAAGGGGTGGGGCGGGCTTTGGGCTTGGCCGTGCGTCTCAATAGCCGTTTCAGCGGAATTCTATCCACCAAAGGAGTATTATAGAGTAAAATATGGGTTACCGGAGGGTGATTTAATTGATCGGTATTGTTGACTACGGACGGGGTAACCTGCGCAGTGTGGAAAAGGGTCTGGAGAAGGTTGGTTTTACCTCTAAAATTTTAACTGACCCCGCAGAATTGGCGGCAGTTCAGGGAATTATTCTTCCCGGGGTTGGGGCTTTTGCAGATGCGATGGATGCTTTGCGGCGGGGGGGATGGCTAGATCCTTTGCTGTTCTATGCCCGCTCAGATAAGCCTTTTTTGGGAATTTGCCTGGGAATGCAGGTGCTTTTTGACATCGGTGAGGAGCATGGCGAACATCCGGGGCTGGGTCTTATCCCCGGTCGGGTGGTGCGATTTCCTGTCGGGCTTAAAGTACCGCAGATGGGTTGGAACAATGTGCAAATAGTACGCGAAGACCCTCTGCTGGAGGGGATACCTGATAATACCTATTTTTATTTTGTCCATTCCTATTATGCTGTTCCGGATAATGATAAGGTTATAATAGGGATCAGTGAGTATGGAGTTCGATTTCCGGCTCTGGTGGGCCAAGGACATATCTGGGGAGCCCAATTTCACCCGGAAAAATCCAGTTCCTGGGGATTGGCTGTCTTGAAAAATTTCGGGAAGTTGGTGAATATAAATGCGGATATTTCCGGCCATAGATCTTAAAGAGGGAAAAGCAGTCAGGCTGCTGCAGGGTCGTCTGGAAGACTCCACTGTCTATGCCGATCAGCCGGCAGATGTTGCCAGAAATTTTCTGGAGCAAGGGGCAGAGTTTCTGCATGTTGTTGATTTGAACGGGGCTTTTGCCGGAAAACCGGTAAATGATCAGGCCATACAGGATATTGTGCGGGCTGTTGGTTCTAAAATGAAAATTCAGGTAGGCGGCGGGATCCGCAGTCTGGAGCGAATCGAGGAACTTCTGAAGTTGGGAGTAAGCCGGGTTATTCTGGGCACAGTCGCAGTCAGGGATCCTGAACTGGTACGGGAGGCTGTCCGCCGCTATGGGGAACAGATTGTTGTCGGCATTGATGCCCGGGACGGCATGGTGGCGGTCCAGGGATGGTCGGAGGCTACTAAACTCAGTGCCGCCGAACTGGCTCTGGCCATGAAGGCAGCAGGAGTCAAGAGGATAATATTTACCGATATTGCCCGGGACGGCATGCTCCAGGGCCTGAATCTGGCCAGTACCGTGCAATTGGCTCAGGAAACCGGGGTGACAGTGATTGCCTCCGGCGGCATTACGGTCCTGCAAGATTTGCAGGATATCCAAAACGAGGTCAATAAAGGGGTCTCGATCGAAGGCGCTATTGTTGGCAAAGCTCTCTATGCCGGTGCTTTTACCTTAAAAGAGGCTTTGGCTGTGGCTTACTCATCAGAAGAGGATAAGGTGGCAAAAAATGCTCGCTAAACGTATTATTCCCTGCCTGGATGTTCATGATGGGCGGGTAGTCAAGGGAACTAATTTTGTGCAGCTGCGTGATGCCGGGGACCCGGTGGAACTGGCGGCTCTTTATGACCGGGAAGGTGCCGATGAACTTGTCTTTTTGGATATCACCGCCTCCTCAGATAACCGAAAAACGATGATAGATGTGGTGAGACGGACAGCAGAGCAAGTTTTCATCCCTTTCACGATAGGGGGAGGCTTGCGCAGTATTGAAGATATACGCCTGGTCCTGCGGGCAGGGGCTGACAAAGTTTCTCTGAATACAGCGGCTGTGCAAAATCCGCAGCTTATTCAGGAAGGAGCCTATGCCTTTGGCAGCCAATGTATTGTTGTGGCTATCGATGCCCGTCAGGTGGGAACCGGACGCTGGGAAGTTTATATTCATGGCGGCAGAACTCCAACAGGGATAGATGTTCTGCAATGGGCTGAAAAGACGGAAGCCATGGGTGCGGGTGAAATCCTCCTGACTTCGATGGACAGGGATGGAACCAAATTAGGTTATGATTTAGAGTTAACCAGGGCAGTAAGCAGAGCCGTGTCGATGCCCATAATAGCCAGCGGCGGGGTGGGAACCCTGGAGCATATGGCCGAGGGCCTGACTCTGGGGGAAGCTGATGCTGTTTTGGCAGCTTCGATTTTTCACTACCGGGAATATAGTATAGCCGAAACAAAAGCTTACCTGAAAAAATGCCATATTCCGGTAAGAATATAAGAGGCAGGGCGCAAGGCGCGAAGTTCGAGGAGCGATCTGCGAAGCATGATGTAATATTAGATCTACAAAACACGGTGTCCAAAGCGCGATGGACGAGAATAGGGGCAGAAATTCGAGGCATGATGTCTAAGACATTAAATAAATATAAATATTGGTAAGGATCTAGTGGAGAGAGAAGGGTGAAAAAATGGATTTAGAACAAAGTACTCAGGACCTGGAGGGACAAGCCTGGCTGGCTGGGAACATTCGCTGGAATGCCGACGGTCTGATTCCGGCCATTGTTCAGGATGGGGATTCCCGGGAAGTCCTGATGCTGGCTTACATGAATGCCGAGGCTTTGCAGCTGACTCTGAAGGAGAAACGAGCCTGGTTTTACAGCAGGAGCCGGCAAAGCTTATGGCGTAAAGGTGAAACATCCGGTCATACCCAAAAAGTCGTGGATATCCGTTTCGACTGTGACCGGGATACTCTTTTACTGACAGTGGAACAGACAGGCATGGCCTGTCATGAAAATTATTTTTCCTGTTTCCATTATCTTGCAGGCCGGGAGGGATTTCAAACCGAGGGAACTCCGGAACAAAAACCGATCCTGCCTTTGGGGACAGTCCTGGAGCAGCTGGCCCAGGTTATACATGGGCGTAATCTGGAACGGCCGGAAGGCGCATATACGACTTACCTCTTTGAGAAAGGTATCGATAAGATCCTCAAAAAAGTGGGGGAAGAAACGGCAGAGATAATTATCGCGGCCAAGAATGCAGCTCCAGATGAGATTTATTATGAAGTTGCCGATTTAATGTATCATTTGGTTGTCATGCTGGAAGAACGCGGGGTCGGTTTAACTGAGATTGCTGCCGAGTTGACCAGGCGCCGGAAATAATAATTGATCAATAACTGCTTTGCCTGCCTGAACTGAAGCAAAGCTGACAATAGGAGGAGCTTATATTGAATTCAGCACTTCTTAGGGCTCATATAGCTGGTATCGGGACTTACGTACCGGAAAAAATCCTGACCAACTTCGATCTGGAAAAGATTGTAGATACAAATGACCAGTGGATCCGGGAACGAACCGGTATCCAGGAAAGACATATCGCCTCTGCCGAGCAAGCAGCTTCTGATTTAGGTGTGATTGCTGCTCAAAGAGCTATGAAAAACGCTGGGGTTACTGCTGCTGATATTGATCTGATAATAGTATCCACTGTTACCCCTGATATGTTGTTCCCCTCAACAGCCTGTGTTATTCAGGAACAATTAGGGATCACAGAGGCCCCGGCTTTCGATTTGGGGGCAGGTTGCACAGGGTTTGTCTATGCCCTGGTAACAGGTGCCCAGTATATCGCCACCGGTGCCTACCGCAATATCTTGCTTATCGGGACTGAAACCTTGTCCAAGGTTACAAATTGGAGCGACAGATCAACTTGTGTCTTATTAGCCGATGGGGCCGGGGCGGTAGTATTGCAGCCGGGAGCAGCGGACGGCGGGTTATTATCTTTTACTTTGGGTGCCGACGGCAGGGGCGGAAAATACCTCTTTCAGCCGGCCGGGGGATCGCGCATGCCTGCTACTATAGAGACTGTCCAAAATAATCTGCACCTTTTACAAATGAGCGGGCCGGAGATTTTTAAATTTGCCGTACGTAAATTGCCTGAAATAGCTGAAGAAGTTTTGACTAAGGCTGGTTTGAGCATATCCGATATCGATTTTCTTATTCCTCATCAGGCCAATGCCCGCATAATTGAAGCAGCTGCCAAACGCTTAGGTCTTCCTATGGATAAAGTACTTCTATCTATAGCCAAATATGGCAATAATTCTAGTGCTACAATACCCCTGGCAATGGATGATGCCCTCAAGGCCGGCCGGATCAAAAAAGGTGATCTGCTTTTACTCATTGCTTTTGGAGCAGGATTAACCTGGGGCGGAGCGGTACTGAGATGGACAAAAGCCGATTAAAGATTGTCGGCAAGAGGGTCAAATACAGAAATAATTTAGGAAGTCAGAGCGTCTTTTCGTTCTGACTTCCTGGTGCTGATCTGCTTAACATTATTCTGTCATGCAATTTACCGAATTTAGGAAAAAATCTCTTGCCCGGTTCAGTGGATAATCCGGCCGGATATGTTTAATTTCAGGGGTTTAAGCTCTTAGCTTTCTTATCAACGTTGGCATTAAACTTGGCGGCATTGATTATAAACCTTTCATGGGTACCTGTTGAGATTTGATCCAGATCATCCCGACTTTCTATTTGAAATAAGAGTTTTTTGCCTTCAACTTTTTCCAATCTTACTTTAACTGTGACTGTAAAACCGGGCGGTGTAGCGGCAGTATGGCTGATATTAACGGCGGTTCCGACGCTTTGTTCCTCAGGCCAGTCTAAATGAGGGGTGAGGGCTTTAATACAGGCCCATTCAAATAAACCCACCATGAATCCTGTGGCCAGGACCTTGGGCATAACCTGAAATTCTGCAGCTTCAGCGAAAAGATAAGGAACAGTTTTGTTTTCCGGAATTTTGAACTTGAATTCGTATTCCAGACCTGGTTTTAAAGAATCTTTCACTTCGTGATACACTCCCTACTCGTTTTTTATGCTTACTATAATATGAACAGCAGCAATTTGGCAAGACAGTTGATCGCCTTGAGCCACAGGATCAGTAAATATTGAGAAATGAATCACGCACATCAGGAATATTACCAACTGCTGCCTGAAACACGTAGAATTTTCTCAAATCAGGGGGAGGTGAATAAATGGGAAATGGGGTCAGTATTGTTATTGATGGTACTACCGGAGTTGGAAAGACCTCCTTGATTGATATTCTGACAGAACGTTTTGATTTATCAGCCTACAAAGAGATATTTCGCGATGAGCATAATTTATTGGGAAAATATTTTGAAGAAGGAAATCGCTGGTGTTTTCCCATGCAGATTAGTTTTTTGAACAACAGATATGCCCAGTATCTGGCAGCATCGGAGCAGAAAAATACCATTATGGACCGCTCCCTATTTTCTGATCCTATTTTTGCGGATCTCTACCGTAAAACAGGAGATATGCTGCCGGAAGAGCATTCTGTCTACCTGGCGCTTTTTCACAGCCTGATTGCCACCCTGAATCCGCCCCAACTGGTTATCTATCTGGAGGTATCGGCTGATGAGGCTATTCGCCGCATCAGGCAGCGCGGCCGCGCAGATGAATTGAAAATGCCGGATAGTTATTGGTATATATTACATGAGGTTTACAGCCAATATTATGA
>DATMYJ010000045.1:0-2848 GCA_035561015.1 Desulfitobacteriaceae bacterium
AATTAGCAGAGAGATATCTGTTACCTAAGAAAGGTTAGGGATAAGTATTTCAGAATGGAGGCATGGGAATTTTGGAAAAAGTGGTTTTGGCATATTCCGGCGGTCTGGATTCTTCGGTTATCACAGCCTGGCTGAAAGAAAATTATGGCTATAAAGTTATTGCTGTATCTGCCAATCTTGGACAAGGGGAGGAACTTGACCCTTTGCAGGAGAAGGCTGACAAGAGCGGCGTATATAAACTTTACATCGAAGACCTGCGGGAAGAATTTATTACTGATTATATCTACCCCACTCTCAGAGCCGGAGCAGTTTATGAGGGAAAATATCTCTTAGGCACCTCCTTTGCCCGGCCGCTGATTGCCAAACGGCTGGTGGAAATAGCCGAAAAAGAAGGGGCAGTGGCTATTTGTCACGGTGCTACCGGTAAAGGCAATGATCAGGTCCGTTTCGAATTGGGGATCAAGGCCTTAAACCCCTATATCAAGATTATCGCTCCCTGGCGTATCTGGGATATCAAGTCCCGGGAAGAAGCTATTGAATATGCCAGGGTCCGGGGTATTGAGATACCGACGGCCAGCAAGTCCTACAGTATGGACCGCAATATCTGGCATCTTAGTCATGAGGGCTCAGATCTGGAAGATCCCTGGAATGAACCCCAGCGGGATCTCTTTCTTCTGGGTGTGGCTCCTGAAGATGCCCCGGATAAAGCAACCTATGTGGAGCTGGGTTTTGAAAAGGGGACACCAGTTAGTGTCAACGGAGAAAAACTGCCGCCGATAAAACTACTGGAAACCCTGAACAGGCTGGGCGGTGCAAACGGTGTGGGCATAGCTGATATAGTGGAGAACCGTTTGGTGGGGATGAAGGCCCGCGGAGTTTATGAAACCCCTGGGGGAACGATTCTCTATGCTGCTCATCAGGCTTTGGAACATTTGACCCTGGACAGCATCACTTTCCATTATAAGGAACAAATAGCCCTGAAATACGCTGAAATGGTTTACAATGGGGTCTGGTTTTCGCCGCTGCGCGAGGCTTTGGATGCCTTTGTCAATGTTACTCAACGCAATGTTACCGGCACCGTCCGTTTGAAACTCTACAAGGGCAGCTGTATCCTGGCGGGTTCGAAATCACCCTATTCCCTTTATAATGAGGAATTTGCCACCTTTGGCCGGGATGAAGTCTATAACCAGAAGGATGCGGAAGGCTTTATCAATCTTTTCGGACTTCCTCTCAAAGTAAGGGCCTTGATGGAGAAAGAATCCGGTTTGCGCAAATAATAAACAAAAATTCTGGGTCAGCATAGACAAACACTAAGGCTGGCGCCTGGGCTGAGGCTGGGCGCCGGCCCTGATTTTCAGGGGCAGGATTTGCCGTTTAAGCAGGAAATCCCGATAAAACCAGGAAGGACGGTTAACATGAAACTTTGGGGCGGACGTTTTGAAAAGGGCACTGAGGCTTTGGTAGAGGATTTTCATTCTTCTATTTCCTTTGATCAGCGCTTATACAAGCAGGACATTGAGGGCAGCATTGCTCATGCCCGCATGCTGGGTTCTATCGGGGTGCTTTCTCCTGAAGAATCTGCCACAATCGTAGCAGCTTTAAGAGAACTTTTAGCAGATATTCAGGCCGGTCTTGTCGAGTTTGAAATCGGAGCGGAAGACATCCATATGAATGTGGAAAAACTTCTGACCGAACGGATAGGAATTTTAGGGAAAAAGCTGCATACTGCGCGGAGCCGCAACGACCAGGTGGCCCTGGATCTGAAACTTTTTCTGCGTTCCGAAATTGATACTGTCAAAGATCTTCTGGGCAAATTGCTGGATACTTTACTGGAATTAGCAGCAGGACATTTGGAAACCTGGATGCCGGGTTATACTCATCTGCAGAAGGCTCAGCCAATTACCCTGGGCCATCATCTCATGGCTTATGTCCAAATGTTACTGCGTGATCTGGGACGATTGAAAGATACCCGCAAACGTCTGAATCTCTCCCCGCTGGGGTCTGGGGCTATGGCGGGGACGACTTTTCCTTTGCGCCGGGAGGAAGTTGCAGCCGAATTGGGCTTTGACGGCGTGACTCAGAACAGCCTGGATGGTGTCAGCGACCGGGATTTTGCTTTGGAATTTTTAGCGGCGGCAGCGATTTTGATGATGCATCTCAGCCGTTTCTGTGAGGAACTCATTCTCTGGTCGAGCGGGGAGTTTCAGTTTGTGGTCATGGATGATGGCTACTCCACCGGTTCCAGCATTATGCCGCAAAAGAAAAACCCTGATGTGGCCGAATTGATCAGAGGCAAGACCGGCAGGGTCTATGGCGATCTGCTCGCTCTCCTGACGGTTATGAAAGGTCTGCCCTTGGCCTATAATAAGGATATGCAGGAAGATAAGGAACGGGTCTTCGATGCGGTCGATACTGTCCAGAAATGCCTGCTGGTCATGGAGCCGATGCTGCGAACTATGAAAGTCAGACCTGAGGTAATGGCTCAGGGTGCCCGGGGCGGCTTTACCAATGCTACTGATCTGGCGGATTATTTGGCCAAAAAAGGCGTTCCTTTTCGGGATGCTCACGAGCTGGTCGGACGAATTGTCCTGCATTGCAGTAAAAATAACCAAAGCCTGGAAGATATGACTCTGGAAGAATACCAGAGCTTGTCGGCGGTTTTTGAGGCTGATCTGTTCGAGGAGATCAGTATCGAAAATTGTGTTCGCCAGAGACAGGTTACAGGAGGCCCAGCCCCGGAGGCTGTTGCCAAAGCTATCGCTTTCAGCCGTCAGGAATTTGAACGGTTGCTCTGGTAGCAAGTGCCAGGCTGAAGGTTAGCTTAAAAGAAAAAGTGAAAACAAAAATA
>DATMYJ010000046.1:0-2784 GCA_035561015.1 Desulfitobacteriaceae bacterium
TTATTTATCTTACCAACCTCAATAATTTTGATATCCTCCTTTTCGGTTGCTCTGGTTTGACTCTGATCCTTTAAATTATAACATATCGAGGGTTAAGATCAGGGGTATTCTTGTTTTTAAATCCCAAATCAAGCTATTAAACGATGAGCAGGCAGAATTAAGAGGAAAAAACGATTCATTCAGATCTTGTGATAGGTTTTGAGGGGGAAGTATGGAGACATATCAAGAAAAAGTAAAGCAGGAACTGCAGCAATGGCAAAAAAAGATGCTGAAAAAACCGTCGATTTCCAGCAAGCTGACTAATGGGCTGCAGACAAAATTTAACGATTTGATTCCGGACAAGGTGCAGGCTGCTTTTACTTTTGCTATCAGTAATATGACCAAAGCGGTGCTGCTGGGTTCAGAGTATACTACCCGCAAGTCGGTTCTTTACCAGGGCTCTTTGGAAGAGAGAGACAAGTCTTGCCGGGAAAAATTAGCCTTTTACCGCAAAGCCGCCTTAACTACGGGTGCGGGAACCGGAGCAGGCGGTATCTTTCTCGGACTGGCTGATTTTCCTCTCCTTCTGGGCTTGAAAATCAAGTTTCTCTTTGAGGCCGCCAGGATCTATGGTTTCGATGTCAAGGATATTCGGGAAAGAATCTACATTCTGACTCTCTTTCAGCTGGCCTTTTCCTCAGCGCAGAAAAGAGCAGTCGTTTTCCGGCGAATTGTCAATTGGGATGAATATCTGCAAGAATTTCCTCCTGATCTGAAGAGCTTTGACTGGCATACATTTCAGCAAGAGTACCGTGATTATATTGATCTGGCCAAGATGCTCCAGCTGGTTCCGGGGATTGGGGCCTTTGTGGGAGCATATGCTAACTATAAATTAATGGATAAACTGGGAGAAGCAGCAATTAATAGTTACCGACTGCGTATTTTACAGAAGAAAATAGACCATCATATCGAAATATGATGGTCTATTGAGCTATTTACAGTAATTAACCTTTGAGGCGTTTTTCCAGAGCATCAACTTGATTGATTAATTCTTTGGGAAGAGTCGGACCATAGGTGGCGTAATGCTCACGAATGGAAGCAACTTCATTCAGCCATTGAGCTTTGTCGATTTTCAGCAGCTCGGCCATATCGGCATCGCTGACATCCAGTCCGCTGCGGTCAATAGCATCCAGAGTAGGCATATAACCGATTTCGGTCTTGTTAGCTTTGCCTTCGCCGGAAACTCTTTCGACAACCCATTTCAACACGCGGCTGTTCTCGCCGTAGCCAGGCCAGAGCCATTTGCCGCTCTCATCTTTGCGGAACCAGTTGACATAGAAGATCTTCGGCAGTTTTTCCGGATCAGGGGCATTGGCGCCGATATCCAGCCAATGTTGGAGATAATCACAGACATGATAACCAATGAAAGGCAGCATGGCGAAAGGATCACGCCGTACTTTACCAATGTTGGCATCGATGGAAGCAGCGGTGATTTCGGAACCCATGATCGAGCCCAGGAATACGCCATGCTTCCAGTCAAAGCTTTGATGAACCAGGGGAATAGTGCTGGGGCGACGGCCGCCGATCAGAATTGCGGAAATCGGCACACCATTGGGATCTTCCCAAGTGTCGGCAATTACCGGACATTGGCTGGCCGGGGTGGTAAAGCGGGAATTGGCATGAGCGGCCGGTTCCTTGGAGTCAGGTGTCCAGTCATTGCCTTTCCAATCGATCAAATGAGCTGGAGCAGGAGTGCCGATACCTTCCCACCAGACATCGCTGTCATCAGTCAGGCCGACGTTGGTAAAGATGGAATTTCCGCCATCTAAAGTCTTCATGGCATTGTAGTTGGAATCATAGGAAGTACCGGTAGCAACACCGAAGAAGCCGGCTTCAGGATTGATAGCATACAATCTTCCGTCCTTGCCGAATCTCATCCAGGCAATGTCATCGCCAACAGTTTCAACTTTCCAGCCGGGGATGGTTGGAACCAGCATGGCCAAGTTGGTCTTGCCACAAGCACTGGGGAAAGCGCCGCAGATATATTTGCTCTCGCCTTTTGGATTGGTGAGCTTGAGAATAAGCATATGCTCAGCCATCCAGCCCTCATCACGCGCTTGGACGGAAGCGATGCGCAAGGCAAAACATTTTTTGCCTAAAAGAGCATTGCCGCCATAACCGGAACCATAAGACCAGATAGCTCTTTCTTCCGGGAAATGAGCGATGTATTTTTGTTCCATCGGAGCGCAAGGCCATTTTAAATCTTTTTCTCCGGGAGCCAATGGTTTGCCGACGGAATGCAGACAAGGCACAAACTCACCATCGGAACCAAGTACATTCATAACGGGGGTGCCGATGCGGGTCGTAATGCGCAGATTACATACCACATAAGCACTGTCTGTCAACTCGACGCCAATCTTGGAAAGAGGAGAACCGACAGGTCCCATGGAGAAAGGAACAACATACAGGGTTCTGCCTGTCATACAACCGGTGTATAATCCGGTCATGGTTTTCTTGAGTTCTACCGGGTCAATCCAGTTATTGGTCGGGCCAGCATCTTTTTCTAATTTGGAAGCAATATAAGTACGATTTTCAACACGGGCCACGTCAGAAGGGTCGCTGCGGAAGAGGAAACATCCCGGGCGTTTCTTTAAAGGTGTGCCTAAGCCACTTGCTACCATTCCTTGCATCAGACGGTCATACTCTGCCTGGGAACCATCAGCCCAAACAACACTATCCGGTTTACATAATTCTGTAATTTCTTTTACCCATGCATCCAGTTTTTTGTGGGCACTCATATTATTC
>DATMYJ010000047.1:0-4481 GCA_035561015.1 Desulfitobacteriaceae bacterium
GAATAATCCACATAGTCAGGCCGGGAAAGGAAATACCCGGTAATTGTCGAATATCTAAGGTATCCCAAATCCACAGAAGAAAGGATACTGCAATGAATAACAAAAAGGCGGCGCTGATACTAGGTTTGATCTTGCTGGGCAACATGCTCTTTGGTCCATTGGCACAATCTGAATGCTTGAATTCAGCTGTGGCCCAGGCCAAAGATACCGGAAGGCAGACAGATAACCGGCAGACGGAAATTGACCGTCAAATCATTGTTCGCCTGCGAGATGGGGAAGCGGAAACAATTGCTGCTCAGGTCGGAGCGCAGGTTATCAAAAAGGGGCCGCTGAATTTTGCGACTCTGGCCTTACCGGCCGGAGCAAATCCTGATGAAATTATCAGGCAATTACTAAATAAAGAGGAAGTTTTAAGCGCAGAAAGAAATCGCCTGAAAAAAATTGCTTCACTTAATACCGAAAAAGCAGATAGTTCTGTTGAGGTGGATGACCCCATGTTTTCCCAGGAATATAATCTGAATATTGCCCGGGTGCCTCAAGCATGGGCCAGTGGAGCTGCAGGACAAGGGATTACCATTGCCATCGTGGATACCGGAGTTGATTTAAATCATCCGGATTTAAGAGAAAATCTCTTGCCTGGGTATAATGCTATTATTGAGAGTACAGCTCCTGGCACAGCCCAGGATGATAATGGGCATGGAACCCATGTGGCCGGGATAGCGGCTGCGCAGCTCAATGATCGCGGTATCGTTGGTGTAGCTTATCAGGCTAAAATAATGCCTGTTAAAGCTATGGACGAATATGGAGAGGGTGCGGACGATGTAATAGCGGCCGGAATTGTTTGGGCTGTTAACCACGGGGCCAAGATCATTAACCTGAGCCTGGGTTCAGATACCGAAACAGCTGTACTCAGAAGTGCAGTTGAATATGCTCAGGAAAATGGGGTGCTGGTAGTTGCTGCTGCCGGCAATTTCGATCCACTCAAGCAAAGTAACCCGGGGATCAATTATCCAGCCTCCTATCCCCGGGTTTTAGCGGTAACTGCTACTGATGCATACGATAAGATAGCCAACATTTCGGCAACCGGGCCGGAATGTGTGCTGGCTGCTCCGGGGATGAATATTATCAGTGACTATTGGAGTAAAGAGGAGGGTTCGACCTACGCAGCCGCTGATGGAACCTCGATGGCTTCTTCATTTGTAGTTGGTGTTGCCGCTTTGATCTGGAGCAGATATCCGGACTGGACGGCGGAGCAGGTCAAGGCAGCTTTGGAAAAGGGAGCAGAGGATTTGGGCAGACCGGGCCGGGATGAAGAATATGGTTTTGGCCGAGTAAATGCTGATCTCTCTCTTCATCTCAGCGATGCGCTTAAATCCCTTGCTTCTCCAGCCGAAGTTTCGGTTTTAGGTGCCTCAGTCCGGGGAACTATGGACGGCGGGCCTGATTTACTCGTTCCGGCCCGGGCCTTTTCCCAAACCATGACAGTTGAGGTGAACCAGGCAGAATCGCCGCAAAAACTGCCAGAAGGTGTTGTAGCCGGCGGGACAGCCTTTGCCGTAAAATTTACAGGTACCCCGCAGAAAATATTAACCCTGGCAGTAGAGGCTCAGATGCCGGCTGCAGGTTCAGATTTCCTGGGATATATCTATCATTGGTCAGGTACGCGCTGGATACGGATTGGCGGAGGCGTCGCTTTCCGAGAGGTCAGGATTGGCATTTATGAAGCAGGCATCTATCAGGTTGGTTATAGCCTAATCCCTGCGGCAACTCGAATAGCCGGCGCCAATCGCCGGGAAACAGCTATTAAGATAGCCCAGGCAGCTTATCCGGCTGGAACCGATACTGTTTTTCTGAGCCGGGAAGATGATTTTCCGGATGCTTTAGCCGCTGTTCCTTTGGCTCATAAGGAACAAGCCCCAATTCTGCTGACTGCCTCCCAAAATCTTTCACCCGAAGTTCTGGCAGAGATCGAGCGTCTGGCACCTAAAGATGTGATCCTTCTGGGGGGAACAGCGGCTATATCCGAGCTGATAGAGAATCAGCTCGGAGCCCAAGGCTATCAGGTTAAGCGTTTCGGGGGGCCGAATCGCTATGCTACAGCCGCTGCTCTGGCTGAAGCATTGGGAACAACAGGCAAAGCAGTTGTGGTTAACGGAGATAATTTTCCGGATGCCTTAGCCATCGCTTCGCAGGCTGCGCAGCAGGGAGTACCAATCCTATTGACTGCTGATCAGGTCTTGGCTCCGGAGACAGACCTTGTATTGCGGCAGCTTTCCGTTGCTGAAACCCTGGTGATCGGGGGAGAAACGCGGGTATCGGACAGCGTTTGCCAGCGGTTGGCGGGTGTTCAGCGGCTGGCAGGGTCTGATCGTTATGAAACTGCGGCAGAGGTCTTGGCCCTTAATCCTGTGGCAGGTAGCCTGGTTTATCTGGCGACAGGCGAAGATTTTCCTGATGCCCTGACAGGCGGTTTGCTGGCTGCTCTGCAGAGCACGGCTATTATTATGATTTCTCCCACTGGGCCAACAGCTTCTTATTCGGAGATAATGCAGGTGTGGCATGATATAAAAGCTGTGGCGCTGGGTGGACAGGATGCCATTTCTGACAAGGTTCTGAATGCTATTCAGATCATAATCCGTTGACAGTAAGTAAAAGATTGGAACTTTTGCCTAAAGTACTGTTGACTGAAGGAGGATTTATCGTAAGTTCGTCGAACCATTATTAGGATTGCAGAACCAGGAATTCTGCAGGAGGTTAGTCTATGCATCGTTTAGGAATTCATTACAGTTTATTGCTGCTCATCCTCTTATGCGGATTTGCCGGAACACAAGCAGTCTGTGCTGCTGATTTGAGTAGTTCAACAGAGCGTATTGCCGGTAAAACAAGAATAGAGACAGCTCTGCTTGTTTCACAGAAAGGTTGGCCAGAAGCCGCCACAGTTATTCTGGCCCGGGCGGATGATTTTCCCGATTCCCTGGTAGCCGTGCCTTTGGCTCATAATTTGGATGCCCCCATTCTTTTGACTTATCCCAGCCAGCTGGATCCCCAGGTTTTGGCCGAAATAGAACGTTTGGGTGCTGGACATGTCGTTATTTTGGGCAGCGCCCGCTTGATGGGGGACAATATTACCGCAGTTCTGGATAAAGAAGATATCTCCTGGGAGCGAATCGGCGGCATAGACCGCTATGATACAGCAGTCCAGGTAGCCAAGAGACTGGGCAGCACCAGCAGGGTTATTCTGGCCAGCGGGGAAAACTTTCCGGATGCCCTGGCGATTTCTCCTTATGCTGGTATTACCGAAACCCCAATACTTCTGACCCAAAAACTAACTATGCCCGATGTGACTAAAAAAGAAATTATGGAACTGATTGCAGGCAATGAAGCTCCGGAAACCCTGGTTATCGGCGGAGAGGGTGTTATTCCAGGAGTGATGTTAACGGGGCTTCCCGGTGTGCAGCGGATTGCCGGCAACAATCGTTATGAGACAGCGGCTAAAGTTTATTGGTTCTCGGAAGAGCTGTTTGAGCAAACCAGGGCTTATCTGACAACCGGGGAGAATTTTCCCGATGGTCTGGTGGTCGGGGCCTTGGCAGCCAAAGAGAAAGCCCCCCTATTTTTATCTGATCCTACAGGCCTGCCTGCAATGACCTATTCTGCGCTGCGTGGTTATGCCGGCATAGCCAGTGCAACTGTAAGCTTGATCGGAGGAACTTCCGTTCTTTCCGAAAGAGTGGAAAAAATGGTGGAAGGAACTATTCAGCCACCCTACCTATTGACAGGGCTGACCATTGCTGTCGATGCCGGACATGGCGGGAAAGACCCTGGAGCCACTGGCTTCAGCGGAATTTCCGAAAAAAACAATACCTTGCCGGTTGCTTTAAGTCTGGCCGAATTCATCCGTTCTGCCGGGGGCAATGCCTTGTTGACGCGTGCCACCGATGTTCCTCCGACCGGTTCAGACTATACTCAGGAGGGTGATCTCGAAGCCAGGGTGAACATAGCTAACAAAGCTGGAGCAGATCTGTTTGTGAGTATTCATAACGATGCTTTTTCGGATCCGACTGTGGGGGGGACTTCTACTTTTTACAGTTCTGCTAATCCTCAGGTTGCCGAATCGCGGTCTTTAGCGGGAGCTGTGCAGAACGAACTGCTGAAACAGTTGAGTTTTAACGATCGCAAGGTTAAGGATGCTTCCTTTTATGTTCTCAGAAATACAGTCATGCCGGCCATTCTGGTTGAACTTGGCTTTATTACCAATCCTGACGAAGAAAAATTACTAAGTTCCCCGGATTTTCAGAAAAAAGCTGCCGGAGCGATTTACCGGGGGATTCTTACTTTTGAAAAGTACTGAATTACTACAGACTTGGCCACAAACTGATATTCTTTCTCGGCAGGATTTGAGGATTGGGACTATCTTCCCGGGAAAAAAGAACCACTTCTAGAATTCTTGTAGAATTCTTAATAAAAAACACTGGAAAAAT
>DATMYJ010000048.1:0-2366 GCA_035561015.1 Desulfitobacteriaceae bacterium
AGTTGTTATAATGGGCATATAGCGTCCAAACAGCCTTGCAGGCAAGTTTGACCCTTATACCAGAGTTTGCTAAAATAGGTAAGATCCTAAAAAGAAACGAGTTGAACATAATGTCTAATTCAACCTACCGAAGTTTCAAATTGGATGATTTTCAAATAAAGGCTTTACAGGCTATTGATTCCGGGTTGTCTGTAATTGTTGCTGCTCCCACCGGTACAGGAAAAACGCTTGTTGCCGATTATTTGATTGAGAAATCCGTTCAGGAACAGCGCCGCGTAATTTACACAGCACCAATCAAAGCCCTCAGTAATCAGAAATTTAAGGATTTTAAAAAACAATTTGGGGAGTCAACGGTAGGAATCATGACTGGGGATGTTGTTCTTAATCCGGATGCACCCATCCTGATTATGACCACTGAAATTTTCCGCAATCAGGTAATAACCGAAGATCCTAATCTGAATATAGTTTCTTATGTCATCTTTGATGAGATTCACTGGTTAAATGATGAAGATAGAGGCACGGTTTGGGAAGAGTCCATTATTTTGGCCCCCCAGCATATCCGTATCCTGGGACTAAGCGCTACCATTGCTAATGCCCGGCAATTAACCGATTGGATCAAAACTGTCCGGCAGGAAGACATTGTCCTGATTGAGGAAAAGAAACGTGTGGTGCCCCTGGAATATTATTATTACACAAAAGAAACAGGTTTAACAACTTATGACAAGCTCATGAGCTATTATTCCCGAAAATACAAGGACAAAGAAGTAAAAATCCCTTTTTCCCCCACTACCCATCTTGATCTGATCCGAACGATTCAGCATAATTATCTGCCAGCCTTATATTTTGTCTTCAGCCGCAAACAATGTGCCGATAAAGCCCGGGAATTAGCCGGGGTTGCCAACTATCTTAAGCCGGCACAGAAGGCCCGGGTTGAAGAGCTTTTTCTCAGCCACTTTGGAGAAGAAACAAACTGGTCATTGTCAACCCAAAAGCTCAAACGTCTTTGCTGTAAAGGCATTGCCTATCACCATGCCGGACTTTTACCCAGCCAAAAGGTAATTGTGGAGGAACTTTTTCAGCAAAAACTGATTCAAATTCTTTATTGTACCGAGACTTTTAGTGTGGGAATCAATTATCCTGTCAGATCCGTCTGTTTTGATTCTCTGAGAAAATTTGACGGCAAAAACTTCCGGACATTGGCAAACCATGAGTTTTTTCAGATGTCCGGCAGAGCCGGACGAAGAGGAATTGATGAGAAAGGCTACTCCTTTGCTATTGTTGATCTCAACCGGATTGAAAGAAACCCCCTGCCCCGTTTTCATATTAATCGTTTGGAACCACTTACCAGCCAGTTCAAGCTGACCTTCAATACTGTTCTCAATCTGGTTTCTGCTTTAAATCCAGAACAGATCAGCACCTATTTTCAAAAGAGTTTCGCTATTTTCAGTTATCATTTAAATTATGATGCAATCCAAATTAAATTGACCGCAATCAGATACGAACTGGATCAGGCTGCTTCCTATGTCTGTAAAGATATCGAATCTTACAGCTGCCCGGTCAAACGAAGACCCAGACAAAAAGAATTAGATCGCCTGAAGAAAGTCTATAAAGAATTAGGGCCCCGTAAACAGCGGCGGGTCTACGGCCGGGAAATCGCCCGCAAAATCCGGACCTGGGATAAGCTGTTAAGCGCAATCGCCGTAAACTGCCCAGCCGAAAGGCAGGAAACCTGCAGCGAACACCGCCCGTCATTTCTTAACTTGCAGCAGCAGGTCAAGGAATTAGAAAAAGATTTGGCAGGTCTGCCAAATCAAAATATCTTTCTCAACGAATTTGAATACAAGAAAAATCAATTAAGACAGATGGGCTATTTAAGAGGTGATGAATTACTGCCCCGCGGACTTTTAGCCAGTCATATCTATATTCAGGAATTGCTGGTTACAGAACTGGTTTTTTCAGGTTTGTTTTCACGATATGATGAAGATCAACTCAACGCCTTGCTTTCCGGCGTTGATTATGAAGCTCGCAAAAATGATCTGTTTGTCAAATTCACGCATATTGACTGGGCACCTGTCAGAGATATTATTCATTATATTCAGAGTATTTGCGGGGAGGAAGCTGTGAGTTTTGATCCCAGAGTTGCCGCGATAACTTATGCCTGGAGTCAAGGCAAACTTTTCAGCCAAGTGCAAACGCTCAGCAATCTTGATGAGGGAGATATTATCAGTGTATTCAGACGTACTATTGATCTTTTAAGACAAATGCGCGATGCTGTAACTGATTCGGCTCTGCGCAGCCGCTTAAAAGCCTGTATGATTAAGCTTGATCGTGATGAGGCCTCTATTTCAGAAATATAAGCATAAAAC
>DATMYJ010000049.1:0-5334 GCA_035561015.1 Desulfitobacteriaceae bacterium
TAATATAAGAACACTGGTATCAACAGGGAGCGATGAATACGGGGATGTATTTGGACGCTTGTCCCCGTAAGAGCTGGCAGCGTAACCGACCTATAAAAAGGTCGGTTTTTTCTGTTTTCAAAGGTGTTATAATCCAAAGTACTGTGAAAATGTTTAAGTCAAGTTGGGCAGTAATTTGAAAGATATTCGCCGGCTGCTGTCTTGACACAGTTCAGGACAGAAATTCTCAGAAAGTTGTTGAACTGTAGAAAAAATTGAATTAAAAGTTGGAGGTGTATTATGAAAGCGATACCTTATCTTTATTTCAACGGAAATGCAGAAGAAGCAATGAAGTTCTATGTCAGGGCATTCAAATCTAATCCCCCGGAAGTAATGCGTTATAAAGAACAACCATACCCAGATATGCCGGCAGAATATGCAGAAAAGATTTTGCACGCCGAGATAATAACTGAAGATTGTGTCTTTTATATTTCAGACGCAGTAGGTCAAAATACCGTAAAGGTGGGCAACAATCTGCAAATCAACCTTAATTGCGATAGTGAAGAACAGCTCCGAAGTATATATGACCACTTGAGTGAAGGCGCCCAAATCCGAATGGAACTACAAGATACCTTCTGGGGGGCGATTTTTGCCATGCTGACAGACCAGTTTAGTATCTCCTGGAGTTTAAACTATCAGAAAACACAACCGAATAGGACTTGAAAATGAATTCCTCAGGCTCAATATTTTCTGCTGAGAGATTTAATAAAACTCCCTATCTTGACAGTAATGAAAGTAGTAGAAACAATAGGCAATCATTTATTATGTATCATTATTTGAAGATTTAAGAACTTTGACTATAACAAGATTCGGTGAAAGGAAATTAATTTAATATGAATTTACACAATTTTCAGAAAATTATTGAATTGGATCTATTTTGTGATATACAATATACAATATAATAAGAATAGTTATTAATGGGAAGCGATGAAAACGGGATAGTGATTGGACGCTTTATCCCGCAAGAGCTGTTAGCGTAACCGACCAATAGGTCGGTTATTATTTTTGTAGAAGTCCTATTGACTTCACAATTTGCAGTTATTAAGGTAACCAGCCAAAGAATGCTTTGGTTGGTGCTTAAGTAAAGAGGGGGTGAGGTCAAGATCGGGTCAAGACGTTATTTTTTTCTAATACCTATTGAAATCCAATACCCCTGACTAAAAGGAAACATTCATTGGTTACTTAAAAAGAGCCGGATAATACAGGGCAGCACAGAAATATTGAGGAGGTATATTTATGAAGAAATGGGTTAGTGTGAGCTGGTTCACGTTGATCATTTTAATGTTTTCCTTCTTTGCACCGGGTCTTCAACAGACTAATGCAGCTACAGCGAAATCTAAACCAGTCATCCAACTCATCGGTTCCAATCCTGCGTCAGCACAGTTGGGTTCGCTTGCCTATGCTGATCCCGGTGCAGTAGCCCATGACATTGGGGGCCTTGACCTAACTGCATCGATTGTAGTAACAGGAACTGTGGATACAACGAAAGTAGGAGCGAATACACTCACCTATTCTGTTACCAATACCACCACCGGTGGGACGAGTACAATTACCAGGACGGTCAATGTGGTGGCTCCTTTGGATCCTGAAACGATCCCACAGTTTAAGACCCCATTACTAATTCCGTGGGCCATGCCAAAATCACCTGGCTCCAATCACAATCTTGATTATTATGAGATTGCCATGAGACAATTTAACCAGCAGATTCTTCCAACCGGCATGCCCACAACAACAGTTTGGGGTTACGGTTCTGCAACAGATCCCAAAGCAGTCTTCCATGCTCCATCATTGACGATTGAAGCCCAAGTTAATAGACCTGTTCGGGTTAAATGGATCAATGATTTAATTGATGCCAACGGCAATTATCTTCCGCACCTCTTGCCGATCGATCAAACTCTGCACTGGGCCAATCCAGGTGCTGGAGTTGCTGGCAGAGACAAGGCGGGTACAGATCCAAATCCTTATGTCGGACCTGTTCCTATCGTAACCCACGTCCATGGGGGACATGTTGACCAAGAAAATGACGGGTATCCTGAAGCTTGGTATTTGCCGGCAGCCAAGAACATTCCGGCCGGTTATGCCACTGAAGGGACTTTTTATGCGCCGTACAAGAAAACTGCCAGCAGCGGAGTAAAATGGAAACCAGGCAGTGCGGTCTTTGATTATCCCAATGATATGAGAGCGTCGACTGTCTGGTATCACGACCATGCTATGGGAATGACCAGGACCAATGTTTATGCTGGCCCCGCTGGTTTCTATCTGGTGCGCGGCGGAGCGACGGATAAGGTTTACACAGATCCAGCACGCACGATCCCGGGTACCTTGCCCGCTACTACAGCTGGAGCTGCCTATGAAATTCCTATTGCTATTCAAGACCGTTCATTTAATGAAGATGGATCCCTCTTCTATCCCGATAGCCGTTCGTATTTTGACGGCTTTACCGGACCTTATGTACCGAATAGTGACATTGCTCCCATCTGGAACCCCGAATTCTTTGGAAACACCATTATTGCCAACGGCAATACCTGGCCGTACCAAACTGTCGAACAGAAACAGTATCGGTTAAGACTGCTCAATGGCAGCCAAGCGCGTACACTGATCCTGAAACTCAGCGATGGATCGCCTTTCTGGCAAATAGGATCTGATGGCGGCTTCCTTGCTCAACCGGTACAACTTACCGAACTCTTAATGGGACCTGCCGAACGGGCAGATGTCATTGTCGACTTTTCAGCGATACCGGCAGGCACAAGCATTATCCTTCAAAACATTGGACCGGACGAGCCTTTCCAAGGCGGAGTATCTGACGTTGACTTTGCTCCCGCAGATCCGGCAACCACCGGAAAAGTGATGGAGTTTAGGGTTGTGGCTGCCAATGGGGCGGACTTAAGCACCCCTGCGAGCCAACTGGTATTGCCGGCCATCACCCCTCTCGGTGCTGCCGACAATGTTCGTCAGGTATCTCTCAATGAAGAGGTCTCAGCCCAATTACCGGGTGTAGGACCGAAAGCTGCTAAATTAGGAACGGTCATGACTGATCCTGATACAGGCATGCTGATGGGTATGCCGATGATGTGGATGGATCCGATCACCGAAATTGTTAAGCAAGGGGATACAGAAACTTGGGAAATCTACAACTTCACCATGGATGCGCACCCGATTCATTTGCACTTAATTACCTTTAAGGTAGTTGAGCGGCAGGACTTTGATATGAATACCGGAGCACTTGGGGCCGTCACCCCCGCTCAATCTTGGGAAACTGGATTTAAGGACACCGTATTAGCCTATCCTGGACAGATCACGCGTATCAAAGCCAAGTTTGATAAAGCGGGACGATATGTATGGCACTGTCATATTCTCGAACACGAAGATAATGAAATGATGAGGCCGTACCTGGTCGAACCCGGACCAGCTAATTAAGCTTCAGTAATTACTATCCTCGGCTGGAATACCGAAAATACAGTATTAAATTAGGTCAATACTGATGCCGGTGCATCCGCGCTGGATTATGTGGATGATGACGTCGCTGTTAATATTACTATGAGCAGCAGTGTCAAAACCGCAGGGGCAGAGACGAAGGAGGCTTCAGTGGTCTCCTTTGTTCCAACCCCTTCAAACAGACGAAAGGTATGAGCAAGACAGATAGTTTTTAGATTTCCCTAAAAAACAGTCAGGTCATTGCTTGATGGTAATGACCTTCTCACACTCCCCGGAGATTTTATTTCGAAAAGAGCAATGCTGGCAGATCTGATTTTCATGCCTCCAGCAGCAATTAGGAATCTCCATATTAGAATAATGTTGGATTTTGGCAAGAATAGCCAAAATTTGCGAAAACCAAATAAGGTCGGTTTTTGTTTTTTACCAGGCTCTGTTTCTTACCAAAAACATTAGAAAGGTGATGAGAAATTATGGAAAAAACTAATCAGAACAGAAAGATAAGAATTGTCAAGAATGGGCCATATCTTGTAACAGGTGGTGTGCCTTTGTCTGAAAAAATAATTGTCCCGAAGGGAAAGGGAAAGGGATATGAATTGAAAGCAGGACGAGCTCTGCCGCAGTCTGAAAAATATGCCCTGTGCCGCTGCGGCAATTCGAAAAATGCACCTTTCTGTGATGGTTCCCATATCGAGATTGATTTTGATGGGACTGAATTGGCCTCAAGAACTAATTACGAAGGCAGGGCTGAATTACAGGTAGGTGCTGCTATTGACCTGTTGGATGATCACAGATGCGCTTTTGCCCGTTTCTGTCATAGAGAAAATGGCAGTGCCTGGGAACTGGCCAAAAACTCCGGTAATGAAGAAAACAGAAAGGAAGCAATCCAGGCCGCCAGTGATTGCCCTGCCGGGAGATTGGTGGCAGTAGACAAAAATGGAAATAGGATCGAGCCCGTATATGAACCAGCTATTGATATCGTACAGGATCCTGAGAGAGAAGTGAGTGCTGGTATTTTTGTCAAGGGTAATATCCCGCTTGAATCGGCGGAAGGATTTACCTATGAGGTGAGAAACCGCTATGTTCTTTGCCGCTGCGGTGAGTCCATCAACAAACCATTTTGTGATGCCAGGCATGTTTCGGTAAGATTCACTGATCAGGGTTAAATTAAAAGAAAAGCGCAAAAGGTCAGTCGCCCAAACTATTGTATGTTTGCCTTACCTGGAATAGAATATGCTTAAATCGGAGGTGCGTTTAATATGGAACCACAAGGGAAAACCATAGCTGCATCCGCAACGACACTGAGTCAGATAATTCTGCCTTCCCAAACCAATCCAGCAGGAACTGCCCATGGCGGAGAGCTTTTGAAGATGATGGATAATTGTGCCTATGCATGTGCAACCAAACATTCCCGGGCTATTGCAGTCACAGCAGGAATTGACACCATCCATTTTCATGCCCCCGTATATATGGGAAACCAGGTAACGTGCAAAGCTCATCTTACCTATGTATCCAACCGTTCGATGGAGATCGCTGTCAGTATTAATGCCGAGGATTTAATGCAAGGTACAAGACAATGTTGCATGACAGCATACTTCATTTTTGTGGCATTGGATGAAAATATGCAAGCCAAGCAACTTGACCCAATTGTCCTGCAAAATGAAGTCGAACGGCAGGAATTCGAGGCTGGGAAAGTCAGAATGGCTCTCCGTAAGGAAACTCCCAGACTCTGCTGGATACCTTTATACTAATAACTTTAGGGATTGATCATCGACTGTTATATCTCTGCCTATGCTGGCAAAAGTTAAAAAATAAAACACAATCAAATCGGCAAAAATTTTAATCTTTGGAATAGAACGGACA
>DATMYJ010000050.1:0-8579 GCA_035561015.1 Desulfitobacteriaceae bacterium
CAATTTATTTGTGTCTCTCAAGGAAAATTCCTGAAGGTTTTTCTTGAAGAGCACAGGCGGCTTTCAGGCTGAGCTGATTCGACTTTGATCTTTTATTTTGCTATAATAAGTTTGACTGTGCTAGATGGGGAGGTAGCGGCCCCCTGTAACCCGCAATCCGCTGCAGCGGGGTGGAATTCCTGCATGAGGGCGTTGCCTGTGGAGCAGTCCAGAGTTGGTGATGATGAGATTTTGGTCTTGTGCAACAGAGCACTTCGAACCGTGTCAGGTCCTGACGGAAGCAGCACTAAGGAGTTCGTTTTGTGTGCCGCAGGGTTGCCTGAATCGAGTTGCTGGCTTTGAGTACGTCCGGAGGCAATTGTTCGAATAAAGGTGCACAGTCATAAATTTTTAAAGGTGGTTTTGGTACCATCTTTTTTAGTATGCTTAGACCTCAGATCCTGCCAGGCCTAAATTCTGTCAGGCCAAGGGTTTAATTCAGTACAGGTTCTGGTTTCTGCACTATCGATTTTTACAGTAATAATTTTAACCGAACGCTAGGATATTTGGACAAGATTGATCTCAGTTCACTGGAATTAATAATCAGAATAGGGTAATAATATAGGGTGGTATCATTTATGGCATATTTGGCGCTTTATCGTGAATGGCGGCCCCGGACTTTTGCGGAGATCGTCGGCCAAAAACATGTAACCCGGACATTAATGAATGCTCTGGCCCAAGACAAGGTCGCTCACGCCTACTTATTCAGCGGACCGCGGGGAACAGGCAAAACAACTGCGGCTAAAATTCTGGCCAAAGCTCTCAATTGCGAACAGCGGGTCGGCGTAGAACCCTGCAATAGCTGTGATTCCTGTAAAGGGATTGATCAGGGTACAGCTATGGAGGTCATGGAAATTGATGCTGCCTCCAATCGAGGGATTGATGAAATCCGGGATTTGCGGGAAAAAGTCAAACTGAGTGCTGCGCGTGGGAAATTTAAAGTTTATATCATTGACGAAGTGCATATGCTGACAACGGAAGCTTTTAACGCCTTGCTTAAGACTTTGGAGGAGCCGCCTGAGCAGGTGATATTTATTCTGGCTACGACAGAGGCTCACAAAATACCGCTTACCATTCTCTCCCGGGTGCAGCGTTTCGAGTTTTATAGGGTGCCTTTGGAGGATATAAAAAACCGTTTGACAGAGGTAGTAATTGCTTTGGGGCGCCAAGCCGAGGCGGAGGCAATTCAGGTTATTGCCCAAAAGGCGGAAGGTGGCTTAAGGGATGCCCTCAGCATTCTGGACCAGTGTTTGGTATATGATGATCCCTTGGGTGTCGAAGAAGTGTATCAGGTGCTGGGAATGGTCGGGGAAACGTTCAGTGCGCAGCTTGTGGAAGCCTTTTTAACAGCTGATTATGGCCTCGCCCTGGAAAGCCTGGCTCAGGGAATAGAACAGGGCAGAGATCCCCGCCAAATTTTGCGGGAATTACTGGAATATCTGAGACAGTCCTTATTGTATTTGACAACCAGGCAGGACCCTGTGATTGGACCACACCTGCTGGATAAGCTGATACAGCAGAGTCAAAGCTGCGGTCTTGACCGTCTGTTAATGTGGATAGAAGTGTTGTTAAAGGGAGAAGGCCAGTTGAAATATGCTCTTAATGCCCGTCTGGCAGCCGAACTCTTAATTGTCGAAGCTATTCATCAGGGCCAGACTGGGCGAGACAAGTCCGGGCAGTTACAGGAAAGTCCGGTCGCTGCGGCAGCCGGGGCCAAAGGGAAGAAAAGAATGTCTGCTCTCCGGAAAGATAATGACAAGCCGGCAGCAGTCCAAGAGCCGCACGGCAGGGAAGCTGTGGCCGGGCTTTCCGGGAAGGAGAGCTTGGCAGACGGCAGTACAGCCAGCTCTGGCACAGAAGTTCCGGCAGACAGTTCTTTGCAGACCAGGAAAGAAACATTACCAATGGCGAGCAATATAGGGATAACCCTGGAAGAAATAAATAATAAATGGCCGGAGATTCTGGAAAATATCCGCCAGCGCAAGAAATCAACCCATGCTTTCCTACTGGAAGGCAGGCCGCAGAGATTGGATGGAGATACTTTGATTCTGGTTTTCAGGAAGGGATTTTCCTTCCACCGGGATAAGGTTGAACAGGCCGAAAATCGGAGCACGATTCAGGCTGTACTGGAAGAGCTGACCGGCAGCTACCTGGGTCTGCGTGCTGTTCTGGAGGATGAAACAGGCGGGGAAGCCCAGCCGGATCCAGGGGAAGAGCAGGACCGGCAAGATCTGATTAAACGCACAGTAGATATTTTTGGCCCGGAGATAGTGGTAATCAGAGAAGATTCCTGATTGTCAGGGAAGACAATTAAATAAAAAATAGGATATAGAGATAAGGAGAGTGTGGAAAATGGGATTTAATAAAGGTGGCGGCGGAATGGGAAATATGAATCAAATGCTTAAACAGGCTCAAAAGCTGCAGGCGGAAATGGCCCGGGCCCAGGAAGAACTCCAAACTAAAACTGTGGAGGCTTCGGCAGGCGGAGGGGCGGTTCAGGTTGTGATCAACGGAAAAATGGAAGTGGTGGAACTGCACATTAAGCCGGAGGCAGTGGATCCGGAAGATGTGGAAATGCTGGAGGATCTGGTTAAGGCAGCAGTAAATGAGGGCTTGCGTAAAGTCCAGGATATGAGCGCTTCAGAAATGGGTAAACTGACCGGCGGGTTAAAAATACCCGGTTTATTTTAAGAGCTTATGGATTTTCTGTATTATCCCCAGCCTTTGGCAGACCTTATTACCAGTCTGGCGCGCTTGCCTGGCATAGGACCGAAAACAGCGGGACGTTTAGCCTTTTACCTTCTGCAGCAGCCTCAGATTGCCGATAATTTAGCTCAGGCTATCCTGGCGGCCAAAAAAGGTATTCGGGAATGTTCCCTCTGCTGTAATTTTACGGATAAAGATCCTTGCCCGATATGCCGGAGTACCCAGCGTGACCAGACCGTACTTTGTGTGGTGGAGCATCCCCGTGATGTTGTCTCCCTGGAGAAAACCGGAGAATTTAAGGGCCTTTATCATGTTCTGCATGGCATCCTTTCTCCTTTGGAAGGAATAGGCCCGGACCAGCTGACAATTACCAAATTACTGCCCCGCCTGGAAGGAGTCAAAGAAGTGATTTTGGCTGTTAATCCGACTGTGGAGGGCGAGGCGACTTGCTTATACCTCTCCAAACTGCTGAAACCTTTAGGCCTGCAGGTAACCAGACTTGCCCGTGGTCTGCCGGTGGGGGGAGATCTGGAATATGCTGACGAGGTTACTATTGCCCGGGCTTTGGAAAACAGAAGGGCATTATAGCTGAAGGTATGATAAAATAAATAAGAATACCCAATGACGAGGGGGTTAGTCGTTGACGGCATTGGGAGAAGGTTTGTATAAATATTGTCAGCAAGGATTTCGTTCCTTTCATACTCCTGGACATAAAGGACGGCAGGAGTTTTTTAATGGTTTGGATTTTATCGGCTTTGATTTGACAGAATTACCGGGACTGGATAAATTGTCTTCGGCCTCTGGCATAATTGACCAAGCCCAGCGCCGGGCAGCGCAGATTTTCGGGGCGGAGGAAAGTTTTTTCCTGGTAAATGGAGCTACAGCAGGCAATCAGGCCATGTTGCTGTCCCTAGGGGAAGTGGCCAAGAGCCAGAAAGTTGTCATTGTACGGCAGTCTCATAAGTCTGTCATGTCTGCCCTGGTCATAACTGGGGCAGCTCCGCATTATCTGACCCCGCTAATTCATCCGGAGTTCAATCTGCCTTTAGGTCTGGACCTAAAGGACAGAGCGATCGACTGGGAAACTACTGCTGCCTGTCATATCACCTATCCCAGTTATTATGGTGCAGTTCCGGATTTAGAACTGCTGATTACTGACCGTAACAAACGGGGAGAAAAATGTCCTTTACTCATAGATCAGGCCCACGGTTCCCATTACCTGGGAAAATTATTTCCGCCCAGCGCCCTGGCTTTAGGTGCCGATCTGGTTTTGCACAGCACACATAAGACCCTGAGTGCCTTGACCCAAGCAGCAATGCTGCATATTCAGGGAAAAAATATTTGCCGGGAAAGGCTGCGGCAAGCATTGGAAATGCTGCAGTCCTCCAGCCCCAGCTACCTGCTCCTGGCCTCTTTGGAATTGGCTGGGGAACATGCTTTGGCTGAGGAGCGCTGGCAGGCTTTGTTTGAAGAAACGGAGAATCTTCATTTCCAGGTGGGAAGCTTCTTGCGTCTTCTGAACAAGAATGATGCCGGAACCTATGGGATAAAAACAACTGATTGGTCCAAGATTCTCATTAATACCAGATCATTGGGAAAATCTGCTCCAGATTGTGTTGACTATCTGAGAAAAATGCACGGCCTTGAACCAGAACTGTGGGATCAGGAAAATATCCTCTTTCTTTTGGGCATCGGTAATACACCTGAGGATATCCGGGCTTTGACCAAAGGTCTGAAGGGTTTAGCTGCCAGGCTTAATGGTCCTGAGCTGCGGGATCTTCCGCTGCGAAGTGGAGTGTCTGTAAAGGAATATCCAGTTTTACCACAACGACTGACGCCACGCCAGGCATACTTGGCCCGCAGAAGGCAATTACCTTTGCGGGAGAGCTGTGGGCAGATTGCTGCACAAACGATTTCCCCTTATCCGCCGGGAATTCCCCTGCTTGTTATGGGTGAGGAAATTACTCCGGAAATTGTGGAAATCCTGCTGGCCTGGAATCAGGGCCTTGGTCTGGAAGAGGATGACCTGGCAAACGGCCTGATCTGGGTGGTGCAGGACAATTGACCGTAACCCTGGGCTGATTAAAGCTTAATGATTCGAGCCCGGCAGAGAAGTTTTTGAGAGCCGGTTTTCAGGCTGGGAAGTTTTTAGGGGTGAAATAATGGAGTCCAATTTGCTGCCGGCGCTTCTGGAAAAAGAAGCTCGTACTAAAAAAATTGCCCATCTTTTACTTTTCTATGGTGGCAGTGCCAAGGACAGGCTGGAGAGCGGCTTGCATCTGGCGCAAATCTTAAATTGCCAAAGGCTATTGCCGACCGGTCCCTGCCAGCAGTGTTCGGCTTGCCTGAAAATATTGTCCGGAAATCATCCGGATGTAATAATATTGGAACCCTTAAAAACCAGTATCGGTATTGAACAGATATTAACCTGGCAAGAAAAGGTTTATCGTAAACATTATGAAGCAGAATTCAAGGTTTTTTTGCTTGACAAGGCGGATTATTTGACGATTCCGGCTGCTAATGCTTTACTGAAGGTTACGGAAGAACCGCCGGAGAGAACAGTAATCATTCTTAGTGCCGCGAATGCAGAAGGAATCCTGCCCACTCTGAGAAGCAGGGCTCAAAGTTATTTTTTCCCGACCGGAAAAGGGGAAAAATGGCTGGAAAATTATGATGAAAACCAGCGGCTGGAGGCTGCCGGGGCTTTCCGGCTCAGCGGCCAAAATCCGGATTTAGCCGCAGCTATAATGAAATACGGTTTAGAGCCGACTAAAAAGTGGCTGGACACGTTCTGGAAAGTAATAGGAGAAGAAGATTTTCTGGGTCTGTTTCCGCTTTTTCCCCTGGAAAAGGAATTGGCCTTTATCTATGTACAAATTATGGCCGCTCAGGTGCAGGCAGGACTCAGAGAAGGCCGGTTTTCGGCAGTTGATCTATTGGCAGTCGGACAGGCATTGGAAGAGCTGCGCAAACAGGCCAACCCGAGATTGGTTATAGAAGTCCTGGCATTGCAATTATTCCAATAAGGAGGAACTCTTTGTGGTTGATGTAGTGGGAGTTCGGTTTAAGCAGGCCGGCAAAGTTTACTATTTTTCCCCAGGTAACCTGGCGCTGGCCAAGGGAGACAAGGTCATTGTGGAAACTGCCAGGGGAGTTGAATTTGGGGAACTGGTTATTCCTCTGCGCCAGGTAGACGAAAAGGATCTTGTTTTACCTTTAAAACAGGTTATTCGTAAAGCTACAGCAGAAGATGAGCAGATTCTGGAGAATAATAGAGGCAAAGAAAAAGAGGCTTTTCAGGTTTGCCTTAAGAAAATCACGGAACATCATTTGCCCATGAAATTAGTTGACGTGGAATATACTTTTGACGGCAATAAAATTATTTTTTCCTTTACCGCCGATGGGCGGGTAGATTTCCGGGATTTGGTAAAAGATTTGGCCTCAGTATTTAGAACGCGCATTGAATTGCGCCAGATCGGGGTAAGGGACGAAGCCAAAATGATTGGCGGGGTTGGTTCTTGCGGCCGTATTCTTTGCTGCGCCTCTTTTCTGGGAGATTTTGAACCCGTGTCGATCCGCATGGCCAAAGATCAGAAACTATCGCTTAACCCCACGAAAATTTCCGGGATTTGCGGTCGTTTGATGTGTTGTCTTAAATATGAAAATGAGGGCTACAGCAGCGGTTCTGAGTGCGGTTGTGGTGCGGCATGCGCAGCCAGCAAGGCTGTCGGAAAGCAGCCGGCTGATGACTGGCTGCAAATCGAGAAAGAAGTTTTTGATCTGGATAACAAGCTCTCAGCTATGAATACCAGAACTGAGGTCAAAGAAAAGTCTGAAGTCAAAGCAAAGCCTGAGGCTAAAACAAATCAGACAGCCAGGGCTGTTCCCCCGGCCAAGGGCAAGGGAGTTCAAAGCAGAAGAGGGGAAAAGCCGAAAGGGAAGAGTGAGAAAGAATGAGACAGCTCACGCAGGCATTTCTGGAAGTAGAAGAAAAACTGCTTTCTCTTTTGGAGGAAGTTCGCAGTTTGCAGCCTTATATCGAGTTTCTGGAAGAAGAAAATATTCGTCTGAAAAGAGAATCCTGTGCTTTACCACAAAATGAAACCGAACGGGTAATTGCCAATGCGGCTCAAATCGAAGGGGTGGCACATGACAATCTGGTTCGTCTCTATAGAGAAGGGTTTCATGTTTGCCATCTTCATTTTGGTCAGCCGATAGAAGCAGGAGCCTGTTTATTTTGCGCAGGTTTTCTGCGGCGGGAATGAGCGCCTGGGCAAAGTATGAGGTGCGGGGCGAAAGCGGCCGAGACTGAATTGCGGTCGCAAATTAGATACAAGAGGCCTGAAGCCAAAGGTCGCTGAAAAGGCGCGCATAACGGGCAGTGATCTCGAATAGCGGGCATCAGGGAGACGGAGTATGGTTGATAAGGGAACACTATATATTTGTGCCACACCTATTGGTAATCTCGAAGATATTACTTTACGTGTTTTGAATACATTGCGGCAAGTTGATCTTATTGCTGCTGAGGATACACGCCATTCCCGCAAATTACTGCGGCATTACGGGATTTCTGTCCCACTGATAAGCTATCATCAGCATAATGAGAAATCTCGCTCACAGGAACTAATCGCCAAGCTTAAAGAGGGTTTGGCTTTGGCACTGATTACAGATGCGGGGATGCCAGGGATTTCTGATCCCGGCAGTGAACTGATCCGTTGTTGTTATCAGGAAAATATCGCAGTTGATGTGCTTCCCGGTCCCAGCGCAGTCCTGACCGCTCTGGTTCTCTCCGGAATGGCTGACGGCAATTTCGCTTTTCAAGGTTTCCTGCCAGCCAATACCGGGGAATGCCGCCGGAAACTGCAGGAGTACTGCGAACTGCCGCTGACCCAGATATTTTACGAGGCTCCGCATCGTCTTTTGGCAACACTTCAAGTAATGGCAGAGGTTTTCGGTGATCGGCCTGCTGCTGTTGTCAGGGAAATAACGAAGCTGAATCAAAGCGTCTACCGGGGAACATTGTCTGAGCTTATTCGACAATTTGAAATCATGAATCCGCGCGGGGAATGTTGCATTATTACTTCTCCTTATACAGCACTTCTTAAAACAGGCGGTCCCGGAGAATGGGCCCGCGAAGTGCAGGAGGCTCTGGTCCAAGGCTTGAGCCGCCAGGAGGCCTTGAAGGAGGTTGCCGGACGTTACGGGGTGAGTAAAAGGGAGGTTTATAACGCTTTGCTGCGCAAGCCCAAGGACTGAGGGTCACAGTCCAAAAACCTGTCTGAGCGACTTTATAAAATACAATTATGAATAGGCCCCGATAAAATGGTGCCTAAAAAACAGGTTGTAAGTATGCCCTTAATCTAAAAAGAAAATAAAAAAGAAGGCTTCAAGGCCTTCTTTAAAGGATAGTGTAGATTGATTAGTTGCTAAACTGCTTTGGAATCTGAAGGATTTACAGCTATTCCAACTGCTGCAGCCATAGCAGTAGCACATTCTCTACATACATTTTTACCGTGGAAGTTTTGAATATCGCTGGCATTGCTGCAAAAAACACAAGCTGGTTCATACTTCTTGAGAATAATTTTCTCTTGATCCACGTAAATTTCCAAAGCATCTTTTTCGGCAATTCCCAGGGTTCGACGAAGTTCGATAGGCAGTACGACGCGTCCCAGCTCGTCAACCTTTCTTACGATACCTGTTGATTTCATCATCTCTTATTACCTCCTTTTCCTACAACTTTCGACAAATTCTTGTTATACTTATGATACCAATGATACCATTAAAAGTCAACCGCTTTGTTGTTAGGTTTTGAATAATTTTGCAGGATAATGTTC
>DATMYJ010000051.1:0-3714 GCA_035561015.1 Desulfitobacteriaceae bacterium
CATTAGTATAGGTTTTATTTGCATACAAACAGTACGCATACGAAATGTTGTTATGCGATATGAGGGGGATTGAAATGAAGAAGATCATTCCAGGTCTACTGGTTATTCTGGCCATGATAATTATACTTACTGGCTGCGGAACAGCCAAGCCTCCGACAACAGCAACCGGGGAAGATACCCAGGCCGCTAAACCAGTCTTTATTATGGCGGGTATAATCGACTCCAGTGAAAAAGCCATGATCACATCCAAAATCTCAGCTAAGGTAGCTTCTGTTTCTGTGGATACAGGTTCACTTGTCAATAAAGGCGATATTCTGATTAATCTTGATAGCAAGGAAATTGAAGCTCAGGTAGCCCAGGCCCAGGCCGGCGTGGAAACTGCCCAGGCCAATTTAGCCAAAATGCAGTCAGGAGCGCGGCCGGAACAGATTGCCCAGGCCCAGGCTGCTGCGGACAGTGCCGATGCTAATTACCTGAACATAAAAAATAATTATGAGCGCAATCAAAAGCTTTTTGCGGCCGGAGCTATAGCCCAGGCCCAACTGGAAAACTTACAGACTCAGTTGAGTGCTGCTAAAGCTCAGAATGACACCGCCCAAAATCAACTGGCTATCCTGACTAAAGGTGAAACAAAGGAAAGCCTGAACATTTTGCAGGCTCAGGTCAAGCAGGCTCAGGCAGCCCTGGAGTTAGCCCAAGCCCAACTGGCTAATACCACCTTAATCGCTCCGGTTTCAGGTGTTGTCGGTGGACGTAATATCAATCCTGGAGAACTGGCTTCCCCCGGAGCCACTTTGCTCACAGTCGTCAATACCAATTCTCTGTACATTAAAGCTTCCCTGCCGGTCGAATTTACGGAACAAGTGGCTGCAGGCCAGAAAGTGCTTATTAGAACTGCAGAAATTCCAGACAAGGAATTACCGGGAGAAATCACAACTGTTGATCAGGTTCTGGACTCCCGCAACAGAAGTGTTCTGGTTAAAGTTAATTTGGAAAATCCGGATTCTGACTTGAAACCCGGCATGCTGGCAGAAATCGCTCTTGATAATCAGAAACAAGAAGCAGAAACAGGTGAAGCGCAATGAAAGAAAAACGCAAAACAATAATTCTGGCCATCCTGGTCATAATGGTCATTGCCCTGGCTTCCATTGGAGGCTATTACTGGTATAAGAATGCTTATTTCGTCTCCACAGAGGATGCCAAAGTCACTGGTGATCTGGTTAATGTGAGCCCGCAGATTACAGGAAAATTGCTGGAATTAGATATTGAAGAAGGGGATAAGGTCATCAAAGATCAGATCCTGGGCCGGCAGGGAATGAGCAATCTGCAGGAAACCAATATTGATCAGTCAGTCTTCCGGGCACCCTGCAGCGGGATTGTTATCAAAAAACAGGGAACTGTCGGCGAATACGTCTCCCCCGGACAGACAATCGCCGTTATCGTCGATCCTGCCAAACTTTACATCACAGCCAATATTGAAGAAACAAAACTGGGAAATGTCCGGGAAGGACAAAAGGTTGATATCAAAGTTGACCAATTCTCCGGCCAAAAATTAATCGGAATAGTTAAACATATCGGTCAGGCCGCCAATTCCGCCTTTGCCCTCCTTCCTTCTTCCACGAGCGGAACTTTCACCAAGGTAGTTCAGAAAATACCAGTTAAAATTGAACTGGATGATAACAATGTCTCCCTATTGCCCGGCACCAATGCCGTTGTCAATATTCATATAAAATGACGAGGTGAAAAAGATGACAGAAAACAACATGCCGGAAAATGCCGCTGATAACTTATACAGATGGTCGGCCTTGTTTGTTGTTGTTATCGGTACCTTTATGGTTATGTTGGACAGCAGTATTGTCAATATCGCTATCCCCAAAATGATGAATGTTTTCGGCACTGATCTGGATACGGTTAAGTGGATCTTAACTGCCTACACCCTGACAATGGGTTCAATAGTACCTGTAACAGGATTTATTAGTGATACTTTTGGCGTCAAAAAACAATTTGTTCTCTCCCTGGCGTTCTTCACCTTGGGCTCTTTTTTGTGCGGTTTTGCCTGGAGTGCAAATACTATGATAGTATTTCGGATAATTCAGGCTATTGGGGGCGGAGCCATTATGCCTGTGGGTATGGCTTATATCATGCAAATGTTTCCTGTCCGGGAACGCGGCAAAGCCTTAGGATTCTGGGGTATAGCTTCCATGTCAGCGCCGGCCATCGGCCCAACTTTAGGCGGCTATATTATTCAATATATGGACTGGCGCCTCATTTTTTATATCAATGTACCAATTGGTATCTTCGGTATTATTTTCGCCGGCATCTTGTTGAAGGAAACTGTCCTTAAGCCCTATCAAGGCAATTTCGACTACATAGGTTTTTTCTCTTCTGTTTTCGGTATCGTCAGCCTTTTGTATGTTATGGGTGAAGGAACCAGTATTGACTGGGGAGATGTTAAATTTCCCCTGCTGCTTATTTTCGGCTGTTTCAGTCTCCTCATATTTGTCGTAAACGAACTGCTGCATCCTAATCCTTTGCTGGAATTAAGAGTCTTTAAAATTCCTGACTTTACACTAAGTCAGTTTATCACAATTGCCACCACTTTAGCTCTAATGGGTGGTCTATATGCCCTGCCTCTTTTTTTGCAGAATTTAAGGGGTTACACGGCAATGGAAACCGGTTTGCTGCTTTTACCCTCAGCTTTAGCTGCCGGCTTAATGATGCCCATCAGCGGGGCCCTTTTTGATAAGTACGGAGCCAAGATTGTAACAATTCCCGGACTTCTGATCCTGGCGGTATCCTCTTATCAAATGTCCCGCTTTAATGTGGATACCCCAACTGCAACTATCACCCTAATTGCCACTCTCCGCGGCGTAGGCCTGGGCTTTGCCATGATGCCTGTTAACACCGCAGCTATGAATGCCATACCCCGGGAGCTTTTTGGCAAGGCGACAGCTCTGTCTACCACCGTGCGCAGCATTATGCAGGCTCTGGCAGTTACCTTTATGACAACCATCATAACCAATAGGTTAAGTTACAACTATGCCCGCCTGAGCGAGCAGATAACCCCCTTTAATTATGCCGCCAGGAATTTTCTGCAGGTTCTGCAGGCTGTCTTCCAAAAAACAGGATTACCATTAAGCAGCGCGCAGGGTTCTGCTCTCTCTACTCTGGGTAAGCTGCTTTACGCCCAGGCTTATGTTGATGCCATAAATTTCGCCGTCGCCGTAACAGTACCTGCTATATTTGTTGCCATTTTTTTGGTTCTGCTGATGAGCGGCAAGCAGAAACAACATGAGATTGAACTAAAAAACTCCGCTGTTTCAGGAAAGGAGAAGCTCAATGAACAGGAAACCGGAATTGCAGGATTCATGGAATAACCCTTCGGAAAAAGTTATTTTTCTCTTTAAATCTGTGCAAAAAATGTATAAGGATCTGATCTTTGAAAAATCCAGACAATACGGTTTTACAGGTCCCCAGATCGGGTTAATTATGGGGTTATTCAGGAATCCCTATCTGACTTTGAATGAAGCCAGCAAATGGTTGGGTTTATCCAAAAGCACGGTATCCGGAATCGTGGACCGTTTGGTTGCCCAAGGGGTAGTCCTCAGAGAAATTCCGGAATCTAACCGCCGAATTATCCGGCTGTCCCTGGCCCCGGAATTTTTGAAAAGCAATGTGATAAAGGATTTTAAAGATAAATTTATCGTCAATATC
>DATMYJ010000052.1:0-2788 GCA_035561015.1 Desulfitobacteriaceae bacterium
TTTTTAAGCCGGCATTGCAGGAGAAAATCAGATATGATGATAAAGAATGAGATAGGACGAATCTGGAAATACAGCAGCTGGATCTGGCCGGATATCAGGCCTTTTGTCTGGGGTTTGACAGCCATTTTTTTGTTGAACGGCTCAGGGGCGCTGCTGGGCGTGGGGACTGCCTTGGCCTCCAAATATATGGTGGACTATGCTGTGGCCGACAAGCTGAATCTGGCCCTTCTGGCTGCAGCAGTTTTTGCCGGACTCATTATCAGCGGCCTATTGATCAGGGTAGGCGAATCCCTGCTGGCGGTGCGTATCCAGGAGTCTTTGTCCAACGCCATCAGGCAGCGCTTTTTCCGGAGACTATTGGCTACAGAATGGCAGCCCCTCTCCAATTATCACAGCGGCGATCTCCTGACACGTCTGACAAGCGATATCAACAATGTCACCTCTTGCATTGTCAATATAATCCCCAGTATTTTTTCCCTGCTGGTGCAGCTGACAGCCTCCTTTTTAACCTTATTATATCTGGAACCCCGGCTGGCTTTTCTGGCTTTTATTCTGGGGCCGTCAACCGTGCTCTTCAGCCGCATCTGGGGGCGCAAGCTTAAGTATCTCTACATCAAGGTTCAGGAATCGGAAAGCAGCTATCGCTCCTACATCCAGGAAGCCCTGCAGAATTTCATAATCATTAAAAGTTTCTCCCTGGAGAAAAATAACCAGGACAGCCTGCAGGATTTACATCTGAACCGGCTGAAATGGGTCCTCCAGCGAAATCGAGCTACCCTTACGGCCGATACCGTAATCGGCCTGGGTTATTGGGCGGGCTATTTTCTGGCGTTTCTCTGGGGTGCTGTTCGGCTGGCCCAAAAAGCCATTACCTTTGGTACAGTAACGGCTTTTCTGCAACTGGTGCAGCAGGTTCAGGTGCCTTTTATCGGTCTGGCCAGAACATTTCCCCAGATTGTGGCCATGATAGCTTCTATGGAGCGCTTAAGGGAACTGGAAAAAATGGAACTGGAAAAAACAGCAGAACATATGGCCGAGACTGAGGGTGTGGGCATATCATTCCGGGAGGTTAGCTTCTCTTATAATGATGGTAAACCTGTCCTGGACAGGATTACGACAGAAATACGGCCCGGTCAGTTAGTGGCGCTGATAGGTTCCTCCGGGGAGGGTAAAACTACTCTGGTCAGACTCTTGCTGGCCTTGCTTCGTCCCTCCGCCGGGGAGGTCTGCTTCCGCGACAGTGGCGGCAAATGTTATGAGGTCTCTGCTGCTACCCGCAGCTGGGTGACCTATGTGCCGCAGGGCAATACCCTATTCAGCGGGACGATTGCCGACAATTTGCGGGTAGGCAAAGAGGATGCCACTGCCGCCGAAATGGAAGAGGCTGCCCGGGCAGCCTGTGCCTGGAGTTTTATTTCAGATCTGCCTCAGGGCCTGGATACTGTAATCGGGGAACGGGGTCACGGACTTTCTGAAGGACAAGCCCAAAGGATTGCTATCGCCCGGGCTTTCCTGAAAAAAGCTCCGGTGATGATCCTGGATGAAGCTACTTCTGCCCTGGATATGGATACAGAGCTGAAGGTCCTAAAAGCTATCCAGGACCTGAGCGGCAACCGCATCTGTTTGGTTATCACCCACAGACCGTCAATCTTAAATATATGCTCACGGGTGCTCAGGCTTCAGCACAGTCGGATGTTGGAAGAAAACATAAGGACTGATTAGAGTGCTCCAGGGGCTTGGCTGCGGTTCCTCTATCAGACAAGAAAAGTTGAGCATATTTCTTTTCAATCTCTTCCCAAGGAATGATTTTGACAAGGATAATTTTTGAGTAAATCGTTTTTTGCTTGTGAAACGGCGTTGGAATTCTGAAAACTAGTCAAGAACATTTCTTGACTTTTATGCTATTCATTAGTATGCTTAACAGGCTCGTTAGTATATTTGGATTTAAGAAGAACCTTCTCTATTGCCTGAAGCTCTGGGAACCAATAAAGACTTCTTTTTAGCAGCGGGTAATAAAATTTTGGAGGGTTTTTATATGTTTGAAGACAAATTGTTATCCTGTAGAGACTGTAGCGAGGATTTTACCTTCTCTGCTTCAGAACAGGAATTTTTCGCAGAAAAAGGCTTCACCAATGAACCAGGCCGTTGCCCGACTTGTCGTGCAGCCAGAAAACAACAGAATCGCGGTAATAGTGGGGGATATAATAATAGTGGTGGGTATAATAGCCAACCACGGGAAATGTATCCGGTAGTTTGTTCTACTTGTGGCAAAGAAACGACTGTACCTTTCCAACCCACAGGTGACAGACCGGTATATTGCCGTGAATGTTACCAACCCCGCCAACGTAGCAACTGGTAAGATATCAAGAGATCTTCTTAGGAAAAATCCTGAGAAGGTCTTTTTTGTTAGCACTTAAAGTGGTTATAGAGCATCTCCTAAGGTGATGCTTAAACACACCAAGTTCTTGGTATATGATAAGGATGAAAACGGTAATCTGATCATCATAATGATTCGCAGAAGGTTATCATAAGCTTGCTGGATGGGACGAATATAGAATGGAAACTGAATAACTTAGAAAACGTATAACCGGCTGAGGTAAAAAAACTACCATTAGCCGGTTTTTTAAGTGATTATTAAAGTAATGCAAGGTCAAGATGGTAATCTTCACTTCTCAGGTTGAGGAGAGAGGGATTTTAGCCCAACTTTTATTAAAAATATTTCTAACCCCTTATTCTTGTCTGGAAGCACGAAATATTGGGCAGGATAATGACAATATGACATATTGAT
>DATMYJ010000053.1:0-3214 GCA_035561015.1 Desulfitobacteriaceae bacterium
ATTACATATTGATCCAAGGAAAATATGGTCTTCACAGCAAAAGAAAGTATGGGACTCAAAATATTGGTAAACAAAAGTACCATCAAAATCAGAATGCCATATGGTTCAATAGACCAAAATTTTTCAGCCAAAGGCCGCGGCAGTAATCCTCCCAGAATAGAAAAACCGTCTAAAGGAGGAATGGGAATCAGATTAAAAACCCCCAAACCTATATTCAGAGAGACTATGGCTGTCAAAACCGGGTACAGATTAGGCCACCAGAGCGAATCCTGCAAATAAAACTCACAGATACCCCAGATAATCATCCCCAAGAATGCAATGGTCAGATTCATTGCTGGTCCTGCTAAAGAAACAAGCATATGACCCCGCAGCGGATTGCCGCGGAAATTATTAGGGTTAACTTGCACTGGTTTTGCCCAGCCGAAGTGATATAACAGGATCATTATCGTTCCGAATATATCCAAATGGGCCAAAGGATTAATAGTCAGACGGCCTTGACTGCGCGGTGTGTGATCTCCCAGATAGTCCGCTGCCCAGGCATGGGCAAACTCGTGAAAAGACAGACCGATCAGCAGAGCAGGGATAAAAGCAATCAAAGTCGCCAGATCGAAATCAATCAAATTTTTTCCTCCTTCAATACACTATCCGCAGCCGCAAGTTTGTGCACCAGCTTCTCTTCCTCAAAAGCAGAAGTAATTTTTCCTTCTAACCAGGCCTGACGAATCCTGCTTAAAATTTGCCCAATCTGTGGCCCCGGCCGGAGACCAAGATCTAATAACCTGCGGCCATTGGTAACCATTTTGATTTTTTTTAAGGCCTTCTGATAAGTGTGCAATAACTCTTCCAGTTCCGGTTCCCTTGCCAACAAGGTGACCAGCCAGGCCGGAGTATGAACCAACAAAAGATCAGACTGACGCAAAGTCTGGGAACTGTTTTTCAAAGCAGTGCGCAGGCGCCTGTATTCCCGGGTATTTTCTCTCAGCCAGCGAGTCAGCCGCAATCTTTCCAGAACCAGGTCGACTTCCTCATCCTTCATCCTGGAGAGAGACAGCAGCCAGCGGACAACCAAAGGCCAGCTTTGGCTCTCGTTTTTGTCAGATTCGTTGTAATACCAGTTCAGATCCCTGCCGAACCATTCTTTATAGACACCCAGATCTACCAGGAAGCAACCCATTTTTAAATAATTTTCCTCCTGATAAATGAGCATGAGTTCTTCGGTAAAACGTTCCCGGCTCAGGTTCTTGATAAGGCCGGTTGCTAAAGCGGTTTTTAGGGCTTTTAAAGTCTCTTTGACCAGTTGGTAATTATAACGACAGGCGAAACGTATCGCCCGGATAATCCTGGTAGGATCATCAATAAAACTAAGATTATGGAGGAAGCGTATCTCGCCCTGCTGTAAATCTCTCATACCCCCGTAATAATCCACCAGTTCCCCGAAGCGGTCAGTATTAACACAAATAGCCATAGAATTGATCGTAAAATCCCGCCGGGAGAGGTCTTCCTTCAGGGAGGATTCTTCAACTTGAGGCAATGCTCCGGGAAAAGCGTAGTATTCCCAGCGCGTACTGGCAATATCGATGTGGATATTATCAGGTAAAGAAATATGGGCAGTGCCGAAATGGGAATGGAGAGTCAGTTCCCCATCCCCCAGGCAGGCCAGGAGAGCTGAAGCAAACTTCAGACCGCTGCCTTCAACCACCAAATCCAGATCCTGGGTAGGTGCCAGCAAAAGCAAATCGCGGACAAAACCTCCAACCAGATAGACCGAACATTGTTCTTCCCTGGCGACTTCCTGGACAACTTCTAATAACTTCCGGATCTTTTCCGGCAAACGCTGCATCAACTCCAGGATTTCCTGCCGCATGGCCAGACTTCGGGCCCGGACCAAGGCCTCTTCATTAGGTACGGCACCCCCGTGAATAAAACGCAGTACGTCGGAACGGGATATGATCCCAACAACTTCCCCGTTTTCAAGCACCGGCAGCCGGCCAATATCGTAGTGAATCATCAGCCGCTGCACTTCATCCAGACTGGCACCGCCCTCGACAGTGACGACATTGGTCGTCATAAACCCTTTGACCGGAGCATGTTCCAGACCATGTTTGATAGACTTTTCCACATCACGGCGGGAGATAATACCGATAAGTTTCTTGTCATTTATTACCGGAACCCCGGTATGGCCATAACGCAGGAGGATCTGCTGAACCTCGGACAGTTTGGTTTCTGGGCCAACGGTTTTAACCCGGTAACTCATTATATCCCGGGCAAACAAAGGACGCTGGACATGTCTTTCTATCTCTAAACGCAGTTTGCTCAGAACATCGGCGCTTTCAGTATTTTTTAAGGTGACAGACGCTGCTTTGGCATGGCCGGAGCCCCCAAAAGCTTTGACAATCTTATTTACAGCAAAGCCGTTTCCTCGTGATCGGCCAATAACATAGAGGCGATTTTCCATTTTGACGAGCAAAAACCAGATTTCTGCTCCGACTAATTCTCCGACCCGATGGGCCAGCATGGCTAGACCACCGATGTATTCCTTAACCTCAGTACAAGAAAAGTAAACCAGAACACCCTGGATATATTCGCTCTGCCCGTGATTCAGGATATCCTGCAAAAGCACCTTCTGCTCCTCTGTCAAAGGCTTGCGCAGATACTCGGCTACAATACCAAGCTGAGCTCCCTCCTCCAATAAATTAGCAACAGCACGTACATCACGAACTGTTGTGTTTTCAAACAAAAGACTGCCAGTGTCTTCATAAATCCCCAAAGCAAAGAGGGTCGCCTCAAAGCTGCTCAAAGGCAAACCCAGTTTTACTGCTTTCTCAACCAGCAGAGTTGTACAGGCTCCCACCTGTTCGATAAAAATACCAGGGCCTTGCGGACCGGTATAAGGATGGTGATCATATATTACCACTTCCAGATTGGAAATCTTGCTTAACTTTTCACCCAGAGTCCCAGTCCGGCGTAAATCATAAGTATCTACCAAAATAACCCGGGTAATTGACCCGATCTCCAGATCCTGCGGCTTTCGAAGGGAAAGCCGGTCCCTATACAAGGCTAAGAACTCCTGAATATAGTGATTAGATTTACTGTCTATAACCGGCACACTGTCCGGGTAAAGTTTTTGGGCCGCGACCATAGCAGCCAAGGCATCAAAATCCAGCTGCTTATGGGCAAGTATGACATCCATTTATATTCCTCATATGCTTTATGC
>DATMYJ010000054.1:0-3313 GCA_035561015.1 Desulfitobacteriaceae bacterium
CAAGTATTTTAAAATTATGAATATTGCTGATCGTTATGTATACACAAAAGGACCTATTGCGATTTTTGAAAAAAATAACTTCGATCTGGCACACGCGATTTACGATGGCAAAACAGCACTGCGCGCAGGAGATTTAGCGCATAATGCCGAGCTTCCCTTTTTACTGAGCTTCCACGGTGGGTTTGACACAAATGCCAAGATTTTTGACCCACGGTATACGGAAAGAACTAGGGAAATAGCTGAAAAAGCTAATGCAGTTACAGTAATATGCTCTGCTGATAAATATCGATTGAGAAAAATCGGCATCCAGAGGCCTGTTGAAATTGTTCCAGTACCTATTGATTTTTCGCTAATTCCAAATGCAAATGGCAATAGTTCTTTTAATATTGTTGCGGTAGGCCGGCTTATTCCGAAAAAAGGTATAGATGTTGCGCTAAAGGCTCTTAAATTTCTTCCTAAAGAGTACTTTCTTACTGTTGTCGGCGACGGTGAATTAAGAAATGCTCTGAAAGCACTGTCTGAATCTCTAGGAGTGGAAAATAGGGTTACTTGGAAAGGTCTTTTGCCATTGAATAAAACCCTTGAAGTCATGAGTTCTTCAAGCGTTTTGTTGCACCCCGCCAGGGTAGCATCCGACGGAAATGCCGAAGGTACTCCGCAGACTATATTGTGGGCACAAGCGATGGGACTTCCAGTTATTACCACCCCTACCGGCAGTATTTGTGAAATAGTTATAAATAACATGACTGGCTTGCTTGTCGAAGAGGAAAACCCTGAAGCCCTGGCTAATGCGATCCTCTTATTTAATGGCAAGTCAGATTTACGAGAAGACATTACAAGGGAAGCGAAAGCCAAAATTCACAAAGATCATTCGTTGAATCGAGTTGTAGAAAAGTATTTCAATATTTACAAAAGGATTGCTCTTGGCTCCAGCACATAAACAACCAAAGTTAACGTTAGAACAGGCAAGCTCTCACGAATTGGTAGTTCGTGCAGTTAAGAAGGCGATATCAGATTTTGCCTGTCGGGATTTAGTTGTTAAACCTTTTGCTCAAGGTGGCTTGGGGGTGATTTTTACTGTTCGGAATCATGCCAATCAGAAGATATTGCTAAAGGTTCCATCATATGGGAGGCGCAATCCAGATGAATATTGGCTTCTGGAGCATAGCCTGGCCAAAGAGGCCAACATATTAAGGGAATTGAATTGTGAGGCGGTGCCTGGCCTCATAAAATTCGATGATTCAGGAAAATATTTATTCCGAGAATTTGCCGCCGGTCAACGACTGGAGGATTTACACAAAAAAGGTGCTGTCACCGACGTTTGCAAGAAGAACGTCCTGTCATCATTGCTTTTAGTGGCTCGACAATTGTTTGATACGTTCCACCTTCACGCTAAAGGATGTTTCGTAATTAGGGACTTTAAACCGGTTAACCTAATTCTCTCAGAACATGACTCAAGCATTAAACTAGTTGATGTTGGTGGGACTCGGCCTGAAAATGATATGTTGTCGAAAACAGCCAGACCATTTCGGGTTGGCTCTGGGAAATGGCTACACTGGGCACCCGAGCAACTTATGGAAATGCGAGAATCCCTTGACAGGAGAGCAGATTACTTTTCTCTTGGCTCTACTGTATTCTTTGTTCTTGTGGGTAAACCTCCCTATGGAAACACTGAGCCTGATAGGGATAAAGTTTTCACATTATATCAAGAGCACTATTGGGCAATTCTTTGCGCTTTAGACAATGTGGGCAAATCACTGCATTTGCCTCCAGGGTTGGTTGAATATATCGGTAAATGTTTATCTCCCTTATCTAAGGATAGACCTTGTTTTCTTCCTGAGTGGATTGGCAGTCAATCGATATGAAGTTTAAATTAATTGTAGATACCATTAAAAACTGTACAAGGATGCCTAGCCTTGCATTCATGCTTCATAAGAAATGGTACTATCATTTTGATTTTGGTCGTCAAATTGAAGTATGTACTAACAATAGAAACAATATTTATTCAGGTTTTAATAACTGGGATTTTTTTCTCAGTAAACATTTACCTTCAGTGGAAGGCAAGCGGATTCTTGATGTCGGATGCAACGCTGGCCTATACGCTCTTCGGATGGCTGATGAAAAAGCAAAAGAAGTTATTGGAATAGACCGAAGTATTATTCAAGCAGAATACATAAAGAAATGGTTTGCCACTAACGGGAAGGATTACCCTGCTGTAAAGTATGTAAAAGGCGATGTAACAAAGATAAGATTTAAAGAGTTTGGGAATTTTGACCTTGTATGCATGTTTTGTATAGCTTATCACCTTGGTAAATATGCTGATTCTGTAATGCGGCAGTTAACGGAATTTACGACTGTTGTTGCCCTTCAAGGAAACCTCCGGCGTTTAACTAAAAGCAAATATAACAATCGGCCGTTTCATGAGCTTGCCGGTGTAGAAGGAATGAAAGGCTTTCTGATAAAGCACGGGTTTGACAAGATAGAGGTCGTATCGCATGAAGGTCACAAGAAACCACTTGTTATTGGTTCGGCATGCTAGGAGCAGATGCTTCAATGTTAAGAGAAGTTATACCTGATTTCTGGCGCTCATCTGAGGAAGAGACATATTTTGCCCTAAAGGAAGACGGTCTCACCATCTTCCGAACTATCATCTGTCTTCGGCGAAAGCTTCCCGTCTGGTGGCCCCCAGATTCAAATATGGGTCCAAATGAAGTCACATATTTACATTTTCCTGTACCTCCCTCTTTCGCTCCAACATGTCCCGAGCGTATTCTTGAACTTCTGAGGAACGTCTTGCCTTATGTCGACTTGCCGGTACTGTTCTTTTGCAAAGAGGGTAAAAACAGAACGGGCATGATTGCTGCGATAATTAAATATTTTCACTCTGGCTGCTTCAGTGGCTCCCTAAATGAATATTTGGAGGGGGTGTCAGGAGCCCATAGAGAAAGTGAATTAGTAATAATCAAAAAGCTAGCAAAAAAAAACTAGAAATCGCATAACAACCGCATCAAGACCGACGCCGGGGACCTCGCCGAGGCGCTACGCGGCTACTTTTTTGGCCGGCGCGGCTTATGCGGAGCGTTACTCAAAGTCTTAAGAGAAGCCGTTAAAAACTTGTGAGCGTTTTCAACTGTCCACCCTTACTCCATCTTCCACCGCAGCAAATTTCTCCACATTATTTTCTTCGTCTTAGACCGCCCTCCTATTCATACTACTGCACAATAGGGCGCCTGACATACCCTCAACCTAGCTAAAAAAGAGTGGGATGAACGCAATCTGACTTCGTTGGACGAGGCGTTCGGCGTCTTTATAG
>DATMYJ010000055.1:0-2375 GCA_035561015.1 Desulfitobacteriaceae bacterium
CAATAAAACAATTGAAGGAAAAAGGTTTTTATAAAAATGATCAGTACCAGTAATTTATCCTTAAGATTTGGAAAAAGAGCTCTATTTGAAGATGTAAATGTCAAATTCACCCCAGGTAACTGTTATGGTTTAATAGGTGCTAATGGTGCCGGGAAATCCACTTTTTTGAAGATACTGTCCGGAGAAATAAACTCTTCCAGCGGTGAAGTTATTTTAACTCCCCGTGAACGTATTGCTGTACTAAAACAGGACCATTTCGAATTTGAAGAATTTGAAGTACTGAAAACAGTCATTATCGGCTACCCCCGTCTCTATGAAATTATGGAAGAAAAAGACATCCTTTATGCCAAACCGGATTTTTCAGATCAAGACGGTATCAGAGCTTCGGAACTGGAAGCTGAATTTGCTGAAATCAACGGTTGGGAAGCTGAGGCTGAAGCTGCTGCCTTGCTCATGGGATTAGGTATCCCTAAAGACCTTCATGACAAACAAATGAAGGAACTAGACGGCAATGAGAAAGTCCGCGTCCTACTAGCTCAGGCGCTCTTTGGAAATCCCAACATTCTGCTGTTAGATGAACCTACCAACAATCTTGATCTTCAGTCCATCACCTGGCTGGAAAACTTCTTATATAATTTTGAGAGCACCGTAATTGTGGTCTCCCATGACAGACACTTTTTAAACAAGGTATGCACCCACATTGCCGATATTGATTATGGCAAAATTCAGTTATATGTGGGCAACTATGATTTTTGGTATGAATCAAGCCAATTAGCTTTGAAAATGGCGCGAGAGGCTAACAGAAAAAAGGAAGACAAGATCGCAGATCTGCAAAGATTTATCGAGCGTTTCAGCTCGAATGCATCTAAAGCGAAGCAGGCAACCTCGCGTAAAAAACAGTTAGAGAAATTAACGCTTGAAGACATCAAGCCATCCACCCGCAAATATCCCTATATCGCCTTTAGTCCGGACCGGGAAGCCGGGAATAATCTTCTGACCGTACAGAACCTCACAAAAGAAGTATCCGGTGAAAAACTTCTCGATCGAGTCTCTTTCACCGTGAACACCGGTGACAAAATAGCCTTTGTCGGGCCAAACGGACAAGCGAAAACCGCGTTATTCAGATTATTAATGGGTGAGTTAGCTCCGGATGAAGGAGAGACCAGCTGGGGAATAACCACATCTCAAACCTATCTGCCCAAAGATAATTCTGCCTATTTCGCTACAGACCTCATCCTCGTTGACTGGTTAAGACAATTCTCCAAAGATCCTGATGAAACTTTTGTCAGAGGATTTCTGGGCAGAATGCTCTTTTCAGGCGATGAATCCCTTAAAAAAGCCAGCGTAATTTCCGGGGGAGAAAAGGTGCGCTGCATGCTTTCACGTATGATGCTCAGCGGCGCCAACGTCTTAATCCTGGATGAACCCACAAATCACCTTGATTTGGAAACTATCACCGCTTTAAATAACAGCCTGATCAACTTTAACGGAACAGTACTGTTTGTCTCACAGGATCATCAGTTCGTTCAAACCATAGCCAACAGAATCATCGAAATAACACCCAATGGTTTGGTGGACAGACAACTGACTTATGATGAGTATTTAGAAAATGATAATGTAAAAGAATTATTAACTTCCCTGTATAATTAATGTCGGGCTCAATCAGGAGAACCACCTTGATGGTAGCTCGGGTTCGGTTAAATTAGCGGATAATGATTGGCAACTACAAACTCCCACAGTGGACTTTCAATACATGACTAATTATCGTGTAGGGCGCCCTGAGGTGCCCTACAATTAAAAAACCTTGAATTCAGATGGGACTGAAAAAGCCAAATAATGAAGATGTTGCTAATTTCCGTGCATACATATTAGAAACATTTTGTACTATAAAAGCGTGAATGTCAGACGCCATTCCGGGCGTTGAGCATTTACGCTTATATTTTTATGAAAGGTAGTAATTTTGCCCGACTTTTTGACATTAGCACCTATAATTCATGATACTTTTCTCCTTATAAACTCCCATGGTATTTATCTTCTTTATTTCACAGTTATACCTCAATCCTTGCTTTTTGCTTTCTTTTTATGGAATAATATCCTATTGTCGAAATAATCCAGGCACTTAAAGCATGAACAATAAGATCTTTCATGGTATCAGCAAGAGCCATGTGGCCTGCAAGTTGAATTCCATCTTCTAAGACGTAAACCTGCATATTTATATTGAATAATCCGTCAGCAAGATATTCATATATCTCCCACACAGTTCCTGCTGCCAGGGCAAAACAAAATGCAAATAAGGCAACAAAAAACGGACTCAAATTGAATGCTGAACGTTCGGTATCGTTGTTAAAGAAACTCACCAGAGTGAATCCCAGTGC
>DATMYJ010000056.1:0-2374 GCA_035561015.1 Desulfitobacteriaceae bacterium
CTTACAAGCATAATTCAAAAACTCATCAGCTTTTTCAACTGTATGAAATACCCCATCCACTTTATCCCCGTTACTGTAAACAACAACAACCTCTATTTTTTTAAAACCCTTCTCAACCGAAGCATCAAAGTCACTGCATAAAAAATGCTTAGCATCGGCGATTGATAAGAATTCATAACTCTTCCCAAATAAGGGCACAACAAGAATTTTTTCTATTTTCCGCTCCAAAGCGACAGAAAGTTTTCCCATGAAGGTTTTTATCTCTTCTTCATTTATTGAGACAAGACTTGCCTTAATTCTATCCCACTTCTCTTCGCTCAAATCCTCCAGACTTTTCACACACTCATCAAAACGCTCGTCTGGAGTGCTCTCATCGAAAGACACATCGATACCAACCTCATTGAAACTTGACAGTATTGACTGATATGAGAAATACAAAACTGTGAATCCGACTGACTCCATCTGCTTGATAGAAGCTGAAGTAAATTCACCAGCAATTACCGCCCCAAGAAATGGTGCATCCCATGCATAATTCTCAGCTATCGGTAGAATAGCACCCTGTATTTCCTGAGCCTTATTTTTCGAATGTTTTGTATATCGCCTCCAGGCTGCCTCAATAAAAGCTAAAGGTCGGCCCTGCTTATCGCCAGTGCCATCTTTTTCAAGAACGAAATCAAGGTCATGACTGTTACCATATCTGTCCGTCCAGGTCACCTTCTTGCCAGACCGTGCTCCACCTCTATTTCCCGCCTTATCAACATAACATCCATTTCTTTTAGCAAACTCATTTAAAAACGGATAAATAATATCCTCAAGTAGATTTCCAATAATCTGACCGAATTTATGCGAAGGTGACTTTGCCATTTTTCACTTATCCTTTTATCCAGAGATTTCCTTCGTGAAGAGGAACCTTGTGAACCCTGTTGTCCCACTTCACGTTTCGATCCCGTAATTTCTCGAAGTTGTAATCCTTGAATCCTGCCGCCATTGCCAATGCGGCAAGCCATTTATCTGCCTGCACATGCACGCCATAAGGCGCCGAATCACCTATAACAAAACACATCAATGAACCGCGGCTCATTACAGGACGAAGATTCATGAATACATTTGCCAAATCAAGAAAATACGCAGCTATCATGGTGTGATACGTTTTTTTGCCTCCCTTTGTCAAACGAACTTCTGCAAGTTGCTCGCAGACCGCAGTGATCTCATCTCTAATTGGATCCAAGAGTTTATCTGAAAGAAGAACTTCAAGCTTTAAATGCTCTGCAGCCGCATGCTGAGAGCATGAGCGCATAAGATACTTCCTCACCGTTGTCTGCAAATCTTTCCACCCCTCAACCTCCTGCCAGAAGGTCATCTCTATCCGAGTGGCATCGGCATAATCATAATTATTCGGATATGGTGGTGACGTCACGACCAGATCAAATTCACCATCTAAAGACACGAAAGGATTGCGGGCATCAGAATTAATAACTCGAGATTTCTTGTGCCACTGCTCTATCTCAATCCTGAAGCTATCATCCAAGAGGATGGTGCAAAAGCTATTGAAGGCATCAAAAGGTATTTTAGCATTTGACTTTCTCTTGTTTGGCAAAACATACTGCCACTGAGCTGTTCCGGCAAAACTGCATGATCGAAGAATAGATGTTATGCCAAGCCACAATAATCGAGACTCATCGGAATCAAAACCAGAATAAAGCTCATCATAAGAGATTCTCAGTCGATCAAGATCCCGTAGAATCTCTGGAGCATAGATTTTGCCGAGGAGCTTGTCATCACTTCGATCCTCAACATCATTTCGACTGGCAGCAAGCTCAAGAAGTTCTCTCGACATTTCATCAAAAATCTTCCTATCGAAATCCCATGATAATTTCGCCTGTGCGATTCTGCACACGAAAGGGTGCGACTCAAAACCGCGGCTTTCAATCCCTATTGAATCCGCTGCGATTAAAGAGGTTCCTGAGCCCACAAAGGGGTCGAACAGCCTTTTGCTCCCTTGCTCTTTTAAGACTGAGCATACCCAAGCCGCTGAAAATCCAGCCGGATATCTAAACCATCGATGAACAGGCAGAGATAGGTTATCGACAAATGTCCCTGTACGTGACTTTGTTTTCTCAACTGCTAGTAGCATTTCAAATAATTAACTGAGGTTTCTTTAGGGAGCTCATGACAATCTCACTTCAAATGGAAAATGTACGGAGAATCAGACAAAGAAGAGACTGTTCGATACTCCAACACACCACAATCCAAGATAGCATTTCATTTATCGCTCTTTTTTTAACAACTGCCCACTCGTGCTGGCGACACCAGTTTTCAGGCTCGCAAGGTAATCCGCCCAGGCCTGCATCATCCGCCGGCGCTCGTCAAGGTG
>DATMYJ010000057.1:0-3459 GCA_035561015.1 Desulfitobacteriaceae bacterium
TAGTTAAACAGGGTTGTAACTTCGCCGTCTACTGAAATCTGGCCATGTGCCAGAAGAGACTTCATATAGTTACGCCCTTTATGGGGCATCTGGGCAAGAAGGAATTTTAATAATTCATTTCTTTCAACTAATATCAGACAAGTATGTTTCTCTATCCCTGGTTTAGCATTAAACTTGGTAATCGACTTAACATTCGATTTAATATCAGGCTTAGTACATATTATTTTTTTCATTTACTGCTCCTTACTTTTCATACCCCATTATATACCGCTGATGATGATTATCCTATCGAGTGCCAAACTCCTTGAAAATATCTTTTCACAGCTGAAACTCAGTTCTCCAAACGGGCCTCTCGACCTAACCCAGTAAACGGTCAATAAAAATACATCATTTTTGGCCATTTAAAATGCAGCACATAGCCACCATATAGTAGTGTAATAGCTTACCATTATCCGAAACAGGTTCCGTTCTCCTTTATCCGTAGGCATGTCCGTAATGCTGGAGTGGAGTTATGCTTATCATAGCAACATCCAAAAAGAACCTGTCGGTAAGAGATATCTGGTATTTTATGAATGCCGGGTGACATACTAGTAACAAAGTGAGCTCAGCCGGATTGTCCGGTTGAAGCTCACTTGATTTTGCAGCCAAGGCTTTATCACTTATACTTTTTGAGCGCCTTAACGGCTTCAACGATCGGGATAATACTGAGGGAAATCCCCAGAGCGACAAACAAATTTAGTCCGTTCAGAGGCGTCAGATGGAATAAAGTGTTGATTCCCGGGATATAGATAACCCCTAAAGTGAGGATCAGAGACAAAACCACACCGCCCCAGAGGAAGAAATTCTGTTTGCGGAGCTTGAAAATGGATTTTGTCAGGGAGCGCATATTCAGCGAGTGGAAGATCTCACACAGGGAAAGCGTCAGGAAAGCCATAGTCATTCCGGTAAGCTGTGATACCCTGTTGCCGATAAAGTAGGCCAAGAGGGTCAGCAGGGCGATGATCATGCCCTGATAAATGATGTTGAAGCCCAAACCGTTGGCAAAAACTCCCTCATCCGCTTTCCGGGGAGGTTTCTTCATAATGTCCCCTTCGGCCTCTTCCATGCCCAGGGCGACTGCCGGGATCGTATCAGTGATCAGGTTGATCCAGAGGATATGGATAGGGGCGAAAAGGCGGACATTGAAAATGGTGGCGATGAAAATGGCCACAACCTCACTCAGATTGGAGGCCAGCAGAAACTGGATTGCCTTGCGGATGTTTTCATAGATCCTTCTTCCTTCCCTGACGGCGTAGACTATGGTGGCAAAATTATCGTCGGCCAGAACCATGTCAGCCACGTTTTTGGTGACATCGGTGCCGGTAATGCCCATGCCGATACCGATGTCCGCTGCTTTGAGAGATGGGGCATCATTAACGCCATCTCCGGTCATGGCCGTAATCCGGCCTTTCTTTTTCCAGGCCTTCACGATCCGGACCTTGTGTTCAGGCTGGACCCGGGCATAGACGGTATAATTGGTAACATCTTGTTCGAAGATTTCTTCCGGAATTAGGGAAAGGTCTGCTCCAGTGATGGCCTGGCTCTCCTCACTCAGGATTCCTAATTCCCGGGCGATAGCCACGGCTGTATCCTTGTGGTCTCCGGTGATCATGATCGGCCGGATGCCGGCCTGGCGGCACTCTTCGATGGCTGCTTTGACTTCCGGTCTCACCGGATCGATCATTCCGGCCAGGCCGATGAAGGTCATATCCCTCTCCAGTGTTTCCGGGGCTAGATCAGGAATAGCAGTATGCCTCCGGCAGGCTGAACCCAGGACACGCAGGGCTTTGCCGGCCATATTTTTATTCTCGGCATGGATCTTTGGAATATGGCTGGCTGTGAGTTTTTCCACTCCCTTTGCAGTCATAATGAAAGTGCAGTTCTTTAATATCTCATCCGGGGCACCTTTGCTATATTGGATGTAACTGCCGTTTTCCGTGCTGTGGATGGTAGACATCATCTTGCGTTCTGAATCAAAAGGAGCTTCTCCTACTCGCGGCATATCTTTTTCCAGAGTATTCTTATTCTTATTCTGCTGCAGGGCAAAGCTGACCAGGGCTGTTTCAGTGGGATCCCCCAGCAGGCTGCCGTCTGCGGAGAGCAGGGCATCGTTGCACAGAGTCACGGCTTCCGCCAGCTTGTCCGGCGGGCCGAAGGTGGCCACGACAGTCATTTTGTTCTGGGTGAGGGTGCCGGTTTTGTCAGAGCAGATTACCTGGGTGCAGCCTAGGGTCTCCACAGCCGTCAGTTTGCGGATGATGGCATTGCGCCGGGACATTTTGGTCACCCCGATGGAAAGAACTACGGTAACCACGGTCATCAGGCCTTCAGGAATAGCCGCCACAGCCAGACTCACGGCAGTAATAAACATTTCCAGAACGTAACCGCCGGCAAAGCCACCGTTTTTCAGGACGCTGAAGATAAAGATGAAAATGGAGATCCCCAGAACGAAAATGCTGAGTATTTTGCTCAGTTCAGCCAGTTTATTCTGGAGGGGGGTCTTATCTGCTTCCGTGCCGCTGATGATACCGGCGATTTTACCCATTTCGGTATTCATCCCTGTCCCGATGACGACACCTACCCCACGGCCATAAACGACAGTAGTTCCCAGATAGGCCATATTCACCCGGTCTCCCAAAGGAATTTCAGTCTCGCCTGCTTGCAAGACTTCGGAATGTTTTTCCACAGGAACTGATTCTCCTGTCAGGGAGGATTCCTCAATTTTCAGACTGGCTGTTTCAGTCAGTCTCATATCGGCAGGAACAGCATCCCCGGCTTCCAGGAGGACAATATCCCCAAGGACGATTTCCTCTGATTTGATCTTGCATACTTGCCCGTCCCGACTGAGCTTTGAGTAGGGAGAGGACATCTTTTGCAGGGCTTCGATAGCTTTTTCGGCCTTGCCTTCCTGGACTACTCCCAAGACAGCGTTCAGGACTACAACCACAAAGATAATGATCATGTCCGGGATTTCCCCGAAAACCCCCGAAATGATGGCGGCGGCAATGAGGATAATGATCATGGGATCCTTCATTTGCTGCAGAAATTTTTCCGCCAGGGATTTTTTCCTGGCTGCTGCCAGACAGTTTTTCCCGTTTTCTTTCAGGCGCACAGCAGCTTCTGCAACACTCAGGCCGGTTAGAGATGTGCCTTGCTGGTGCAGGACATTTGCGGCATTTTCCAGATAATGTTTCATCAAATTCCTCCTTCGTTTGTCCGCTGACAGGCTGGTTTTTGATATAAAAAAAGAGTAAGACCTGTCTGGACTTGATAGTCAGACAAAGGTCTTACCCCTATTGCAGATTGCTGCCGGATGCCAAGGCATCGAACTGACGACAACAATAACCATTTCAAATGGCGGTTACTCCCCTTTGTTATGCCTGTTAATTTAAAAACAGTTTACTAATACTCAGGCTCCTT
>DATMYJ010000058.1:0-6040 GCA_035561015.1 Desulfitobacteriaceae bacterium
TGTCGAAATAAGTCCTTATACCAAAATATTATTAGCCGACCCAAAATATTTCTCCTTCCAGGACAGCTGATTTCTAACCTGTTAAATTATTTTCCCTGCCTGCTAATCTTCGCCAGAGATTCTGATACCATTTTTTCCGGATAGGCAGTTCAGCCAGGAAAGATTCTTCGCCATTCTGGCGCAATTTCCCGGCAAGCAGCGCAGCGGCATTCCCTGCCGTCAGTTCCTGAAATTTTTCCTCACCGACAATGCTCCTGGCCTGCGCCAGCGCCTCCCGATAGCCTGGCTCTGTTCCGGCCACCCGGTGGGCATCCGAACCCAGGAAATGCGCCAACCCGCTCCGGAGCATGATTTCCGCCAGACGCATAGCCCGGAGACCGTAGCGGCCGTTCAGACTCAGCAGATCCACCTGAAAAAGGACTCCCTGCCGGCTCCAGGCCAGTAGATGCTCCGGCTTGGCAGCCAGAGCCCGGTAGCGTTCCGGATGAGCCAGGACAGGGGTGATACCTTCAGCCTGCAAATCGAAAAACACCTGTTCCGTGTAGCGGGGGATCTCCAGGAGAGGCAGCTCCAGCAGTAAATACTTGCCGGTATTCCCTAAAGTGAGCAGTTGGCCTGCGCGGGCAGCCTTGGCCAGAGCCGGGAAGATGTAGTTCTCCGCTCCTGGCAGTATATTGACTTTGATTCCCGCGGCCGCGATCTCCCGCCGCACTTCTTCGGTGGCCGCCAGGATTTGCTCCGGGCTTAGAAAGCCCCTTCCTTCCAGGACATGCGGGGTAGCCATCAGGGTCTGAAACCCGGCCGCCTGCAGCTGGCAGACCATGCCCAGAGTTTCCCCCATAGCTCCTGCCCCATCGTCTAATCCGGGCAGGATATGGCTGTGCAGATCGATCATCTTCATTCACCTGCTGTTTTTTGCTTCTTGTTTTTTTTATGTTTTTTCCTAGCTTTGTCAGTGCCGTAGTAATGGTAATAATAATTGTAATCATTGGATTTCATATCCACCTTGTTGAGGACGGAGCCCAGGATCTTGGCCCCTACTTTATCCAGCTGTTCCTTGGCTTTGCGGGCATAATCCCGGTTTACTTCCCCTGCGGCCAGAACCAGGATAACCCCATCAGCCTCCTGAGCCAGGATAGCGGCATCAGCGACGGCGATCACCGGCGGGGTATCAAAGATCACCACGTCGAATTTCTTACTGACCTCGGCTATCAGATGCTTCATGCGCTGGGAACCCAGCAGTTCCGCCGGGTTAGGCGGGACAGGCCCGGCTGTCAGAACCACCAGACCCGGCACTTCCGTTATCCGCACGTATTTCAGGCTGTCCTGATCCTGAACCAGGGATAGCGACAAGCCTTCCCTATTGTCAAGATCGAAGATCTTATGCTGGGACGGATTGCGCATGTCAGAATCCACCAGCAGCACGGATTTACCGGTCTGGGCAATGCTCACCGCCAGGTTGGCGGCAGTAGTTGATTTCCCTTCACGCGGACCCGGACTGGTGATCAGGATCTTCTTGGTCTCGGAATCCACACCGGTAAACTCGACGTTCGTCCTGAGCATGCGGTAAGCCTCAGAAATCGGCGATTTCGATTGCTCCAAGGTAATTAAGGAATAGGGCATCAGTATCTCCCCCTCTTAAGCCTTCTTCTCATTTGCCTGTTTCTCAGTATCATAAAGGGGGATCAGGCCCAGGACGGGAATCCCCAGAATATTTTCCGCCTCATCCGAAGTCTTGATCGTATTATCCAGATATTCCAGGAGAAAGGCCAGGCCTACAGCGGCCATTAAACCGACCAGGAAGGCAATCAATATGTTCTGCATTTTATTCGGTTTGACTGGTTGGATCGGGGCTAAGGCCTCATCCACGATGCTGACACTGTCCACTTTTTTGATTTCAATGACGGCGGCGGAAAATTCCTCGGCCATAGCATTGGCGATGGCGGCTGCCAGCTGCCGGTTGGTGTTATTGACCTGAATTTCCAGGATCTCGGTGTTTTTAACCGGATTGATGAGGACTTGTTTATCCAGCTCGGCCACCGTCATCTGCAAATCCAGTTTTTCAATGACACTTTGCTCCACTGTGCGGCTTTTGGCTATTTCCCCGTAGGTTTTAGCCAGCTGCAGATTAGCCTGCAAGACATTATAATCCAGGATCTGGCCCATGAGCGCCTGGGAAATATCTTCAGCTTTCTTGCCCACGATCAGAGTGGTCGAGGCCTGATAAACTGGTTTTAATATGTAGAAACTGATGATCCCGCTGGTTAAGGCCGCGATCAGCGGCAGGGCAATGAGGATCAGCCAGCGTTTTCTGATAACTTCCCAGTATTGCCGTAATTCCATTTTTTCTTCCATGTCTACTCCCCTCAATAATCACTTCAGGACAGTGGCGGCATAATCCCCCATCACTTCGTAGCCCCGCACGGAGGGATTTGTGCCATCTGCGGACAAGCCGTAAAGGAACCGGCCGTTGGCATTATAAAGGACTGAGGCAAAGTCCAGTAGGACTATACCCTCTGTCTGGGCATAACTCTGCTCCCACTCCCGCATGTTCCTGATCATGGTTTGACCTTTGGGATAGTACAAAGGCAGAGCTAAAACAGGGGTAATATTATTGCTGCGGGCTTTCCCGACCAAAAACTGAATATTTTCCTGGAATTCCTGCAGGCTGATACTGCGTATGGCATCACCAGTCCCGGCGAAGATTATCACCCGGCCGGGACTTTCGGCCACAACATCGCTCTCAAAGCGCTGCAAAAGGTCATAGCTGGTTTGTCCGACCCGGCCTTTATTGACAACAGGCACATTCAAAAGATACTCCAGACGTTTGGTCCAGGAATAATCCGGTCCGGGCGGATAACCGTAGGTCTGGGAATCCCCCAGGGCGACGATTTTGGGATTAACAACCTGCGGCGGAGCTGTTTCCGGCGCTGCCGCCGGATCTTCAGCAGTGATTTCCGCCGCCACAGCTTCGTTTGCACTTGTTCCAGCCGCAGCGGTCTCATTCTGGACAGCGCTCTCTGCCACCTGAGCCGCTTGGGAAGACAAAGTCCAGTTGTTTACTTTAAAGTAGAGAAAAGCCGTCACCAGCAAAGACAGCAGCAGCGCAGCCAGGATGATTCGTATCTCCAAACGATAGTTGTTCATAAGTATCTACTCCCCTCTCGCCAACAATGCAGATTCAATCCTTAATTTAAGAAGGGAAAGCAATCTCAGCTCTTGGCTTTGGCCGGAACTTTGAAATGCCTCTTGATTTCCACCAGGATCTGACTGGCATTGAAGACTGAGGAATAAGCGCCGCTGAAGACCCCGATCAGCATAGCCAGGGCAAAGATCCGGGTGGATGCGCCGCCCAGGATGAAAACCGCCAGCAAAGCAATCAGCACCGTAGCTACCGTACAGATGGAACGGCGCATGGTCTGCCAGATCGATTTATCAACCATGTCTTCATAACTGTCTCCCCGTTTGAGCCGGGCTTCGTTCTCCCGCACGCGGTCAAAGATAACCACGGTATCATTAATGGAGTAACCGAAAATCGTCAGGATGGCGGCAATAAAGGAGGAATCGATCTGCCACTGGAAGATCGAGAAGATCCCCACTGTCAGCAGGATATCATGCAGCAGGGCAACAATGCCGGAGATGGCATAGGCAAACTGGAAGCGGATGGTAATATAAGCGATCATCAGACCGCAGGCAATGGCCAGGGCATAGAAAGCGTTCAGGGTAAGTTCTTTGCCGATGGCGGCGCCAACTTTATCTTCCTTAAGCGCACTTCTGTCAAACTCGCCGACCTGCTGCTGCAGGGCATCAAGCAGTTCATTGCGTTTATCCTCTTCCAGGGCCACAGTCCGGATCAGGGCTTCCGTATTGCCGTTAGATAACTGCACCGTCCCCTCCAAACCCACGGATTTTAAAGTATCGGAAACAACCGTCTGGCTGGTGGCACTCTTAAAGGTCACATCCAGCAACGTGCCCCCGGTAAAATCGATCCCCAGATTAAGCCCCTGGATAAACAGGGAAATAAGGCCCGGGACGATAATGAGCAGGGAAAGGGCAAACCACCAGTAACGTTTTTTAACAATATTGAAGTAGAGGGGATGCATTTTCTGCACCTGTTCATAGGTGGCCGTAGTTGGGGCCGCAGCAGGCTGGGGAGTTTTTTCGGATAGATATTTTTTCTTTTTGTCTTCCTTGCGGGCCATTATGCTTCCCTCCTAACGCCATACCAGAATGTATTGAGTTTGGGGCTGATGCCGACAAACAAACGCAAGACAAACCTGGTGAAGGTAATTGCCGTGAAGAGACTGGTGAGGATACCGATACCCAGGGTAATGGCAAATCCTCGGACCGAACCGGAAGTCAGGAAATAGAGGGTAGCCGCCGCAATCAGGGTGGTAACGTGGGCATCAATAACAGTGACAAAAGCCCTGCTGAAGCCGGATTCCACACTCGCCCGCAGCGACTTGCCCAATCGCAGTTCCTCTTTCAGACGTTCATAAATAATGATGTTAAAATCGACCGCCATCCCGATCGAGAGAATAAAACCGGCAATACCGGGCAGGGTCAGAACAGCGCCGAATAGTCTGAGGATCCAGAGAACTATCAGGGCGTAAACAATGATAGAAAAATCCGCCACGACCCCTGGCAGCCGGTATAAGACCAGCATAAAAACAAAAATAAAGATCAAGCCGTAGATCCCGGCATTAACACTTTTCTGCAGGGAATCTACCCCCAGGGAAGCTCCCACCTGCCGTTTCTCGGCAATGCTCATACTGACCGGCAAGGAACCCGAACGCATCAGCACAGCATCATTGGCGGCCGCCTCCAGGGTGGTATAACCGGTGATTTCCGCCTGGCCGTCGGCAATGACGGTTTGAACAGTGGGATTAGTCAGGAGCTTTTCATCCAGATAGACGCCAATCCGCTGATTTATGTACTTAGTGGTCAGCTCTTTGAATTTCTCAGCGCCTTCGGCAGTGAAGCTGATATTGACTACAAATTTGCCCGCCTGGCTGCTGCCGGCCCGGGCATCTTTCAGCTGGTCGCCTCCCAGCACGATATTGCCCTGGGGATCACGGAAGGTCAGCTTGGCTGTGGTCTTGATGACATTAACTGCCTTATCAGGGTCCTGGATGCCGGCGATATCGACAATGACCCGCTTTTTATCATAATCGGCCTGAACTATGGGTTCGGAAATCCCCAGCTCGTTCACCCGGTTGGCAATAATTGCTTTGGCTTTATCAATATCTTCATTGGTGATTGCCTTGCCCTCTGCCCCCGGCTCCGCCTGTAAGACCAGATGGACTCCGCCGCGCAGATCCAGACCCAGCGGGATCCCGCTGGTGGAATTGGTCAGGGGCTGGACAGAGAATACCACAGCTGCTGCAACCACCAAGACGAGTACTGCCAGTTTAATAATATTTACCGTTCGCATCTAATTTCCTCCCTTTGAAAATGATGGGACCATGTCATACTTAACTATTATAAATCCAGCCTCAGCAGAGTGTCAATTGAGAGGCGGGGAAACCTAAGGCCGGAAAAAGCAGGGGCATGACCGGAAAAAGCAGGCAGCTCTTGCACGCCTGCCTGCTTCCGAAGCCTTGCAGCTTACTGTCCCTTTACCGGCTACTTTTCCGTACTGTCCGGGGCTGTGCTTTCTTCCTTTACCGCTTCTGCCGCTTCAGCCTTTTCCGGAATTTTCTCACTAGTTTTGTCATTATTTTTTTTGTTGTTCTTAGCGCTGTCAGTGCTTTCCGCGCTCACATCACGGTTTTCCACACTGATTATCCCCGATTTAGCTATTTCGACCTCCACTTTATCAGCAATCTGCACGATAACAGAGGCGTCTTTAACTTTGGTGATCTTACCGTACAGACCGCCGGCGGTTATGATCTTGTCTCTGACTCGGAGACTGTCGATCATAGCCATGCGCTGCTTCTGCTGTTTTTGCTGCGGCCTGATCATCAGAAAATACATGGTGCCGAAAATAATCACGACATAAAAAACTAAAGTAAGAGTTGAACTATCCATTATATAAATC